>NZ_JBISDG010000010.1:0-96546 GCF_044472985.1 Roseovarius salis
CGACACGCGGCCGGTCGCCGCCGCTGCCGCCATCGCGGAGGCGCTGCGCGCCGCGAGCAAGCCGCTTTTCGTCTTTGGCGGCGGGGCGGCGCGCGGTGCCGCCGATTGGCGCAGGATCGTGGAACTCGCCGGAGCGGCGAGCTTCACCACTTATGCCGGGCGCGGGGTTGCCGCGGGGCACGCGCTGGATTTCGGGGCCTATCTTGCCCGGCCGGACAGCGCGGATCGTGTCGCGGAGGCGGATCTCGTCGTTGCGGTGGGCACCGAGCTGTCCGAGATTGACCTGTGGCGCGACCGGTTGGGCCATTCCGGGCGTTTCATCCGCGTCGACATCGATCCCGCGGAGCTGCGCGCGGAGCCGGGAACGACGTTGGCGGTGCAGTCCGATGCGGCCGCGCTTGCAGAGGAATTGCTGAATCAGGGTGAGCTGGGCGGCGCAACCGGCTGGCAGGCAGCCGAGGTCAGCGCGGCCCGCACCCGTTGGAAAGCGGAATGCGAGGCCGAGCGCCCGGGGATCGTGGCTGTCTGCGACGCGCTGCGCGCCGCGCTGCCGGCCGACACGATGGTATTCTCGGACATGACGCAGTTCGGCTATGTCGCCAAGGAGGTCTGGCCGATGGACCGGCCCGGCCACTGGCACCATCCGTTCGGCTTCGGCACGCTGGGCTACGCGCTGCCGGCGGCCATCGGCGGCGCGGTGGCGCGGCGGGGGCGGCCCACGCTGGCGATCGCGGGCGACTACGGGTTCCAGTATACCGTGCAGGAGTTGGGCGCCGCGGTCGAGCTGGGGCTGCCGCTGCCGATCCTGGTTTGGGACAACGGCAAGCTCAAGGAGATCGAGGACAGCATGGTGCGTGCGCAGATCGCCCCCCGCGCGGTCGAGGCGCGCAACCCCGACTTCGCCGCTCTGGCCCGCGCCTACGGCGCGCATGCGCAAACACCGCGAACTGTGGACGAGGTGGCTGCGGCCGCGCGGCAGGCGCTGCAGGCGGACGCGCCCACGCTGATCCATGTGCGCGCCGATATTCCGGCATAGGGGCATGGCCCCGGCCGCGGCATGCCGCGGCTTTCCATGGCTGTTTCAGGTCAGGGGCGCAGGGGCGCCCCTGACGCCTGCCACTGGCGGGTGGTGCCCGGTCAGTCCCAGCAACTGACCAGCACCGTCATCCCCGAGGCGCGCTTGGACAGCGTTTCGGGATCAATGGGCTGACCGCCCTCGGCGGGGATCGGTTGCACCCCGATTTCCGCCAGCAGCGCCGTGATCGCCTCGGCATCGGCGGCGAAGCTCACGCCTTCCGGCAGTTGGCGGTCCCGTTGCCTGTCGGGAAGCAGCATGCCGAGAACGGCCCCGCTGCTGTCGACGACCGGCCCGCCGGCATCGCCCTCGAGCGCGTCGAGCGCGAGGCGTTTCAGCTTCTCCTCGCCATTCAACCCGCGCACATCGGCAAGTTCCCCGTATGTCACGGTCGGCGCACCGAGGATTCCCCCGTAGGAATACCCCGCCGCCGCCACGTCGGACTGAAGCCGCGGCGGCGCCAGCTGGAAGGCGGCGATGCCGATCGGCGCAAGAGGATCGACGGGGCGCAGAACCGCAACGCCGAGATCGGGATCGCGCGCGACGACACGGGCATCGTAGTCCTCGTCCAGCGTGACCCGGTCGCAGCCCTGCACCACCTCGAGTGTGGTGACAACGGTGCCGGACCGATCGACGTAGAACCCCGAGCGCGACAGGCTCGGGCGCCGGATTTCCAGGCCGGACACGAGGTCCACGCTCTGCGTCTCGCCACTGCCTTCGGCCGGGTCGAGCACCCCCGCGATTCGCTCGAAGCTGGCGCGCATCTCGTTCAGCAGGCGCGTGCGGCGCTCCTCGTCGCCCGCCGGCCAGATCAGGGTGAACCCCTTGATCTCGCCTCCCTCGACCGATGCCTCCGTGTGCGAGACGATCTCGTCGTTCTCGCCAACCAGCCTGAAACTGTCGCCCTCGATGCCGCGCTCGCCCTCTGGCGGCACGATCCGCAGGGTCTGCATGATGTCGTAAAGACCGACAAGCGTGTCGCGGTCGCCGCGCTGGCTGATCAACAGCACGCGGGCGCCGGGGATGTCGCCGGTCGCGTCGAAATGGGCGAAGGGCGGTTCGTACCGGGAAAACGCGACCGCCCCGGTGGGCATCCGCATCTGGATGCCGGTGCGACTGTCGCGGACAAGGCGCAGCTCCAGCCCTTCCAGCACGGAATTGTATTGCCGCAGCAACTCGGCCCTCTGCCGCGATGTCATGACGCCGGTGCGCTCGTAGTCGTTTGATGCCTGCCACTGGGACATCGCCGCGCGGGTGCCCGGCCCGATGACCGCGTCGATCGGGCCGTTGTAGAAACCGGCCCATTCCAGCGCGACCTGCAGTTGCGCGCGCTCCTCCCGGCTCAGGCGACGCTCGTTCTGGCGGGCCTCATAGGTGGTTTCCGCCGGGATTTCCGGGACGGGCACGATCTGCGGGCCACTGTTGTCGATGATCTGCGGCGTGCTGTCCGACCTCTGCCCGGCCTGTGCCAGCTGGATGGTCCCGTCCGCTTGCGCCGCGCCGGCGTCCGCGGCGCGGTCGAGGTAATTCGTGCCGACGGGCCAGAACTGCTGACGGTAATCCCCGCTGGTGGCGAGATAGCTGCCGGGGGGGATCAATCCCTGCCCGCGCAGGCGGGTCATGACGCGCTCTGCCTCACCGGGGCCGTAGGGGCCAAGCGCCACGGCGTACCATCCCGCGCCGAGCGAGAAGCCGTTCACGTCGGCGAGCTGCCCGCTATAGGCCTGAACGGCCTGCCGCGTCAGCGCAAGGTCAGGGTGGGTTTCGATCTGTATGAACCGATCCTGCTCCTGTGCTGTGGCCGAGGTGACGAAAAACTGAAACAAAAGCAGAAGCGAAAAAGCAATGCGCGCCATGTGATATCCTGATTTCAGGGCCCTGTTGTCGGTCTCTGCAACTTTGTAGCAAATCCGCACGACCTTGCATCCAAAATATGCCGTGCGACGCGATTGACCATGCCGGGGCGGAACCGTAGGTAAGGCCCGACCGAACGCCCCATTCCCGAGAGGCCCAGATGGTGCAGACAACGACGGGCAAACCGCGCAGTTTCCAGGAGGTCATCCTGCGGCTCCAGGGTTACTGGGCGCAAAAGGGCTGCGCGATCCTGCAGCCCTACGACATGGAGGTGGGCGCGGGCACGTTCCACCCCGCCACGACGCTGCGGTCGCTGGGCACGCGTCCGTGGGCTGCGGCGTATGTGCAACCCTCGCGCCGGCCCACCGATGGACGTTACGGCGAGAACCCCAACCGGCTGCAGCACTACTACCAGTACCAGGTGCTGATCAAACCCAGCCCACCGGACCTGCAGGCGCTCTACCTGGGCTCGCTGGAGGCGATCGGCATCGACATGGAAACCCACGATATCCGCTTCGTCGAGGACGACTGGGAAAGCCCGACCCTCGGGGCGTGGGGGCTGGGATGGGAGGTCTGGTGCGACGGTATGGAGGTCAGCCAGTTCACCTATTTCCAGCAGGTTGGCGGGCATGACTGCAAGCCTGTCTCGGGCGAGCTGACCTACGGGATCGAGCGTCTGGCAATGTACGTCCTTGGCATCGACCACGTGATGGAGATGCCCTTCAACGACCCCTCCGCGGCCCATCCGCTGAGCTATGGTGACGTCTTCCGCCAGACGGAGGAAGAATACAGCCGTTTCAACTTCGACGTGGCCAACACAGAGGTTCTGCTGCGTCAGTTCGAGGAGGCCGAGGCCGAGTGCGAGGCGATCCTGAGCCACCCGCAAAAGGACCCGCGCACCGGCCAGCGCATCGTCATGGCGCACCCCGCCTACGACCAGTGCATCAAGGCCAGCCACATCTTCAACCTGCTTGACGCGCGCGGCGTGATCTCCGTGACCGAGCGGCAGGCCTATATCGGGCGGGTGCGAGCGCTGGCAAAGAAATGCGCTGACGCCTTCGTGCAGACAGAGGCCGGGGGATACACGGCGTGACCGGAAAGCTTGTCGGCATCGTCCTTATCGTGGCCGGAGTGGTGGCCGGTGCGGCCATGTATTACCTTCAGGTCTATGCATTCTACGAGCGGATCGAGCCGACGGGGCAGGGCGACGTTCAGTTGACCGCCCGCGGCGCCGGCATGCCCGAGCCGGTATCGCACGAGGATTTCCGCGCCATAGACGCCGACAGCTCGCCCATCCGTTACCGGGCGTGTTTCCAGACCGATCTCGACCCGGCGACGCTGGAGGGCGTCTACCGGCCCTATCGCGGGGCGGTTCCGCTGGAAGCCCCCGGCTGGTTCGACTGTTTCGACGCCGATAGCATCGGGGCGGGGCTGGAGGCCGGCACGGTGCGGGCATTCCTGGGGGAAAAGAACATCGAGTACGGGATCGACCGTGTCGTTGCCGTATCGCAGGACGGGCGCGGCTATGTCTGGCACCAGATCAATCATTGCGGCGAGGTGGTGTTTGACGGCAAGCCCACGCCAGAGGACTGCCCTGAACCACCGGAAGGCTACTGACCCATGCCTGATCTCCTGATCGAACTCTTTTCCGAGGAAATCCCCGCCCGGATGCAGGGCCGTGCGGCCGCGGACCTCAAGGCGCGCATGACCGATGGGCTGGTCGAGGCGGGGCTGACATATGCGGGGGCCGCGGCGTTCTCGACGCCGCGGCGCCTTGCGTTGACGGTGCAGGGCCTGCCGGACGAGAGTCCCACCGTCACCGAAGAGCGCAAGGGGCCGCGCGTCGATGCGCCGGACAAGGCCATCGAGGGTTTTCTGCGCGGGGCCGGCGTGGCGCGCGAGGATCTCGAAATCCGCGACGAGAAGAAGGGCCAGGTCTTTTTCGCCCGTATCACCCGCCCCGGCCGCAAGGCGGACGTGATCGTGGCCGAGGTGCTTGGCGATGTCATCCGCGACTTTCCATGGCCCAAATCTATGCGATGGGGCGCGGGCAGCCTGCGGTGGGTGCGGCCGCTGCACTCGATCCTGTGCATCCTGACCGACGATGCCGGCGAGGCGCGCGTGGTCGATTTCGAGATCGACGGGATCCGCGCCGGCAATACGACCGAGGGCCACCGTTTCATGGGGCACGGGCGCTTTGCCGTGGCGTCCTACGATGAATACCGCGCCAGGCTGAAACGCGACAAGGTGCTGCTGGAGGCGCAGGAGCGGGCAGATCACATCTGGCAGGAAGCCACCAACCTCGCCTTCGCCAACGGGCTGGACGTGGTCGAGGACCGCGGCCTGCTGGCCGAGGTGGCGGGGCTGGTGGAATGGCCCGTTGTGCTGATGGGCGAGATCGGGGAGGAATTCCTCGACCTGCCGCCGGAGGTCTTGCAGACTTCGATGAAGGAGCACCAGAAATTCTTCTCGGTGCGCAATCCCAAGTCCGGCCGGATCGAGCGGTTCGTCACCGTCGCCAATATCGAGGCCCCGGACCACGGTGCAACGATCCTTGCCGGTAACCGCAAGGTGCTGGCGGCGCGGCTTTCCGATGCCAAGTTCTTCTGGGAAAACGACCTGGCCGAGGCGCGCGCGGGCATGAAGACGTGGCTGGAAAACCTCGAGAAAGTGACCTTCGAGCGCCAGTTGGGCAGTCAGGCGGCCCGCATGCGGCGCATTGTTTCACTGGCGCGGGAACTGGCGCCGATGGTCGGGGCCGATCCCGAGTTGACCGCGCAGGCGGCGCGGGTGGCCAAGGCGGACCTGGAATCGGAAATGGTGGGTGAATTCCCCGAGCTTCAGGGCGTGATGGGGCGCTACTACGCGCAGGCGGCGGGCCTGCCCGCGGAAGTGGCCGCGGCGTGCGAGGAGCATTACTCTCCGGCGGGGCCGTCCGATCGCGTGCCGCAGGCGCCGGTGTCGGTCGCCGTGGCGCTGGCGGACAAGCTGGACACCCTGACCGGTTTCTGGGCGATCGACCAGAAACCCACCGGCTCCAAGGATCCCTTCGCGCTGCGGCGGGCCGCGCTGGGCGTGATCCGCATCGTGCTGGAGGGCGGGCATCGGATCAAGCTGGACAGGTTCATCGACGCGCAGCTGTTGCGCCACAAGATCGCGCTCAATGCCCGCAAGGCCAGCGAGGGCGAGATCGACACGCTGGAGGAGGTGCTGGACGAGGTCGCGGAGCGCGGCGTTTTTGGCGCGGCCTTCCACGCGGTGATCGAGCGCTTGCAGCAAAGGGAAAGCCCGCCGGAGACCGGCGAGGGAAGCCTGTTGCGCACGGTCGGAGACCTCGTGCCCGATCTGTCGACGGATCTGCTGGCGTTTTTCCATGACCGGCTCAAGGTCCATCTGCGTGAACAGGGTGTGCGCCATGACGTCATCGATGCCTGCCTCGCGCTCGATGGCCGCGACGACCTTGCGCTGATCGTGGCCCGCGCGCGGGCATTGCAGGAGGTGCTGGAAACCGACGAGGGCGAGAACCTCGTGCAGGGTTTCAAGCGGGCCAACAACATCCTGATACAGGCCGAGGAAAACGACGGCGTGGAATATTCCTTTGGCGCCAGCCCGAAATTCGCCGAGTCCGACGAAGAGCGCGCGCTCTTTGCCGCGCTCGATACCGCCGACGCGACCATCACCAAGGCGGTGGCGGCAGAGGATTTCGCGCAGGCGATGGCAGCCATGGCTGCGTTGCGGGGTCCCATCGACACGTTTTTCGAGGCGGTTCAGATCAACGCCGAAAACGACGTGGTCCGGCGCAACCGGCTCAACCTGCTGAACCGTATCCGCGAGAGCTGTCTGCAGGCCGCCGACCTGCGCAAGCTGGAAGGCTAGGGCGCGCATCTTGCAGCGCGGGGCACGGGCGGCATACAACTCTTGCGTTCGGCCCTTGGAAAGGCAATGGTGCCGCAGTGCAGCAAGATCAGGCGCATATCACCCTCATCACGCCGGACGCGCCCGTGGCGACGGAAACCCATGGCGGGCGTGCCAAGTGCCTTCAACGTCTGGTTCGGCTCGGCCTGCCGGTGCCGCGCACGCTTGCACTGTCTTTCCAGACGGTGCGCCGGATCGCGGCAGGCGAAATGCCAGATCCTGCGGAGCTGCTGTCGCCCTTCGATGCCGCCGCCATCCTTTGCGTGCGCCCCTCCTCGGAGGATCCTGACTGGGGCGGGCCGGGCGCGGTGCTCAACATCGGTATGAATGACGCGCGCTGCGCGGAGATGTCCGAGCGCATCGGCCCCCGGGCGGCGTCGGCGCTGTACCTGCGGTTCGTTCAGGCCTACGCCATCCACGTGGCCCGGCTGGACCCCGAAGAATTCGACGACGTTTCGGATGATCCCGTGACCGGGTTGAAGCAGGCGTTGGCAGCCTACGAGGACGAAACGGAGGAGGCGTTCCCGCAGGATCGCGGCGTTCAGCTTGGCGAGGTGCTGCGCTCGATGGCGCGGGCGTGGGAGGGCACGACCGCCCGCCTGCTGCGGCAGGCCAAGGGCGCACCCGCCGATGCGGGCCTTGGACTGGTGGTACAGGAAATGGCGCTCGGCCTTGGCGAGGGCGAGTGCGGCTCGGGCGTCATGCAGCTGGTCAACAGCCAAACCGGCGAACGGCGCATCACCGGCCGGTACCTCAGCCAGAGCCAGGGCCGCGAGGCGCTGACCGGCGGGGCCGATGCGCTCTACCTCGAGCGGGACCCGCGCGGCCCCTCGCTGGAGGATCAAGCGCCTGAGGCGTTTGCCGAGCTCAAGGCGCATACCGCGCTGATGCGCCGCGCGCTGCGCGAGGAGATGCAGGCCGAGTTCACCATCGAGAACGGCGTGCTTTACCTGCTGGACGGGACGCGCGTGACGCGGACGGCGCGCGCGGCGGTCGCCATCGCGGTCGCGCTGGCAGAGGACGGGATCATCCCGCACGAGGAGGCGCTCCTGCGCATTGAGCCGCGGGCGCTCAACGAGTTGCTGCACCGGCAGGTCGATCCCGAGGCCCCGCGCGACGTGCTTGCCCACGGCATCGCGGCCAGCCCCGGCGCGGCCAGCGGACGGATCGTGTTCAGCGCCGCCGAGGCGCAGGCCAGCGAATCGCGCGGCGAGCCCTGCATCCTGGTGCGGCGGGAAACCAGCCCGGAGGACATCCGCGGCATGCACGCCGCCGTGGGCGTTCTGACCGAGCGTGGCGGCATGACGAGCCATGCCGCCGTCATCGGGCGGGGGATCGGGCGGCCCTGCGTGGTCGGCGCCTCCGACATCGCGTTCGATCCGCGCCGCAGGCAACTGGCCTTTCCGGATGGGCGCGTGCTGAAAAACGGAGACTGGATCACCATCGATGGCACGCATGGCGAGGTGCTTGCCGGTGACACGCCCTTGCTGGAGCCCGCGCGCGACGCGGCGCTGGCCACGCTGATGGGCTGGGCGGACGCGGCGCGCGACATCGCCGTGCGCGCCAATGCAGACACGCCCGCCGATGCCGAGGTCGCGCGCACGTTCAAGGCGCAGGGGATCGGGCTGTGCCGCACAGAGCACATGTTCTTCGACTCCGACCGCCTGACAGCCATGCGCGAGATGATATTCGCCGATTCCAGCGAGGACCGCGCGGCGGCGCTGGAGCGGGTGCTGCCCATGCAGAGGGCCGATTTCATCGACCTGTTCCGGATCATGCAGGGCCAGCCTGTCTGTATTCGCCTGTTCGACCCGCCGCTGCACGAGTTCCTGCCCAATGACAGGTCGGGCATGCGCGAACTGGCCGAGGCGCTGGACCTGCCGCTGTCGGACGTGACCCGCCGGGTGGAGGCGCTGGGAGAATACAACCCGATGCTCGGGATGCGGGGCGTGCGCCTGGGGATCACCGTGCCCGAGATCTACGAGATGCAGGCGCGCGCGATCTTCGAGGCGACCATCGCGGCCAGCCACGAGGGCGAGCCCGTCGTGCCGGAAATCATGATACCGCTGGTCAGCGCCAAGCGGGAGGTGGAGCTGGTCAAGACCCGTATCGACGCCGTCGCCGCGGCCGTGCGCAACGAGCGCGGGCAGGACTTTGCCTATCGTCTTGGCGTGATGGTGGAAACGCCGCGCGCCGCGCTCCGTGCCGACGAGATCGCGTCGCAGGTGTCGTTCCTGAGCTTCGGGACGAACGACCTTACGCAAATGACCTATGGTCTGAGCCGCGACGATGCCGGCCGGTTCATGTCGCAATACGTCCAGCAGGGGGTTTATCCCGAGGACCCGTTCCACACGCTCGATACCGAGGGCGTGGGAGAGTTGCTGGAAATCGGCGCGACCCGGGGCCGCAGCGTCAAGCCGGATCTCGTGCTGTCGATATGCGGGGAACATGGCGGCAATCCCGAATCGATAGCGTTCTGCCGTGCGGCGGGCTTTGATTACGTGTCATGTTCGCCTTTTCGGGTGCCGGTGGCGCGACTTGCTGCCGCACAGCTGGCCATCCGCGACAGGATCGGATAACCTGCGCCATTAAATTGAAATTTTCGCGTTTCGGACACGGTGTGCAAGGTGCCCATCCTTGCGCGATATCCCCCGGTCGGCGGGGCCGGGTGGACGCGGGCCGCAGGATTGCGTAATAAAGCTGGCCTATGCACGGTTTTTGGGCATTGGAAAGGACGCTGTTTTGATCAGGCTGGCTTTGGTATGTCTTGTGGCCTTCGCGGGGGCTGCGGCGGCGGATACGTCGCTGGCCAAGCTGCTCGACAATGAACGCCGCGCCATGACGGTGCTGCCCGAGTCGCGGATTGCCAGTTTCCTCGAACGGCCCGAGCTGGAGGTGGAGTATTCCACCGACTGGATCGCGCGACAGGCGGTCAGCAAGGGCGACGCGGACTGGCGCTGCCTTGCAGAGGCGCTGTATTTCGAGGCACGCGGCGAGAGCGTGAAGGGCCAGTTCGCCGTGGCCGAGGTCATTCTCAATCGCGTGGACAGCCCCGAGTATCCTGACACGGTCTGCGGCGTCGTGAACCAGGGCACCGGGCGGAAGTACCAGTGCCAGTTCACCTACACCTGCGACGGTCATGCCGAGGACATCGACGAACCCGCCGCGTTCAAGCGGGTGGGCAAGGTCGCGTCTCTGATGGTTCAGGGGGCGCCGCGCCCCTTGACCAAGGGCGCCACCCATTACCACACCCGGGCTGTCAACCCTGCATGGGCGCGCAGCTTTCCGCGCACGGCAACGATCGGCGTGCACCATTTCTACCGCATGCCCACGCGTGTGAGCTCGAACTGAGCCACACCGCGGCTCTTCAAAAACCGGTTGACTTGACCGCGCGTGCCGGTACAAGGCGACCTCACGCGAATTTTGCGGGCGATCCCTTTCGCCCGATGCAGGAGACGGACCATGGCAAAGCCGACAACCATCAAGATCCGCCTGAACTCGACCGCGGGCACCGGCCATTTCTACGTGACCAAGAAAAATGCCCGTACGATGACCGAGAAGATGACCATTCGGAAATACGATCCGGTCGCGCGGAAGCATGTCGAGTACAAGGAAGGCAAGATCAAGTAACGCTTGCCGGATCCAGTGGAAAAGGGCCGCGCCGATTGGCGCGGCCCTTTCCTTTTGCGGCTGACCGCAAGGGATTGCCGAAGTGCAGGGCAGAGCTGTCGGCGGCGGCAACTGATCAATGAAAAAGGCCGGTCCATGCGGACCGGCCTTTCGCGTTTGTGCGGATGCGTCGCGTTATTCGCGGGCGCCCAGCAGGTTCAGCAACATGATGAACATGTTGATGAAGTCGAGGTAGAGCCGGAGCGCGCCCATGATGGCGGACTTGCCCAGCCATTCGCTGTCGCCGCTCTGGGCATGGGCCAGATACTCGTTCTTGATGTCCTGCGTGTCATAGGCCGTGAGGCCGGCGAAGATCAGGACACCGATGACCGAGATGGCGAACATGATCGCGGGCGAGCCGAGGAAAAGGTTCACGATCGACGCAACGATCAGGCCGATCAGCCCCATGATCAGGAAGCTGCCCCAGCCGGATATGTCCTTCTTGGTGGTGTAGCCCCAAAGGGACAGACCGGCAAAGGAAATCGCCGTGATCAGGAACACCTGCCAGATCGAGAAATCGGTGAATACCACGAAGATGTAGCTGATCGACACGCCCATCACGGCGGAGAAGGCATAGAAGAACAGCTGCGCCGCTGCCGCGGAGAGGCGGTTGACGACGGCGCCGAAGGCAAAGACCATGATCAGCGGCAGGAACATCACGACATACCGCGTGAAGCCCGTGAACAGCGCGTTCATCATCGCCGCGTTGTTGCCCACGGCCCAAGCCGCCGCAAATGTCAGCAACATGCCCACGGACATGGTGCCGTAGACCTTGTTCATGTGGGCGCGCAGGCCCTGGTCAATCTGGGCGGAACGCGCGCCGGTTCCCGTCCGGATCGTTTCAAACTCAGCCATTCAAGCCTCCGAATAATGACATACCAAGCCCTGTTGGAGGGCTTTGGCGATAATATCGGACGCCCGGCCCCTCATTTCAAGGTTTTCCGGCCCATCAGCATGCCTAAAAAGAAGGCTTATTCGATCCAGTGCGCGGGCACGTCCCAAAGCGGGCGCCGGGCCTCGTGACGGGCGTCTTCCCGGGTCAGGCCGATATCCTCCAGCGCGGCATCGTCGAGCCGGGCCAGCCTGCGCCGCTGGCGATGCAGCGACACCATGTGCATGAGTGAAATCCGGCGGCGGCACGGAGCGCCCGACCGGCTGGTTGAAAGGGATTGCGAGGTCATGGCGGCATCTCCTTTACGTCTGCTTATGGCATTGCGTCTTTCCATCTTTTCTGTTGATGTTTATGACCTGTTGCATATCATTTGGGAAACGAATGATTGTGAGGAATTGAATCACGGAGCGTGATGGATGCGGAACCTGGACATAACCACGTTGAGGTCATTCCTGGCGGTGGCCGAACATGGCGGCGTGACCCGTGCCGCGGCGGCGTTGAACCTCACGCAGTCGGCTGTATCGATGCAGCTCAAGCGCCTGGAAGAGATGCTTGGCGTCGACCTGATCGACCGGGCGGGCCGCAGGGTCGCGCTGACGGGGTCGGGCGAGTTGATGCTGACCTACGCGCGGCGTCTTGTCGATCTCAACGACGAGGCCGTGGGCCGGTTGACCGACGACGCCTACGAGGGCGAACTGGTTCTGGGCGCGCCTTACGATATCGTCTACCCGGTCGTGCCGCAGGTGCTGAAGCGGTTTCACGCCCTTTACCCGCGGGTGAAGGTGCACCTGAAATCGTCCAGCACGATCAAGCTGCACGACGCGCTCGACCGTGGCGAGGCCGACATCATACTGACAACCGAGGAAAAGCTCGGCCCCTCCGGCGAGACGCTGGCCGAGATGCCGTTGCGCTGGTCCGGCGCGCCGGGCGGGGTGCAATGGAAAAAACGGCCGCTCAAGCTGGCCTTTTGCAATGTCTGCATCTTCCGGGCCTCGGTGCTGCGCCGGCTGGACGCGGCGGGCATCGACTGGGAAATGGTGATCGACTCGGATGACGACCGCTCGGCCGAGGCGATGATCAGTGCCGATCTCGCGGTGGGGGCGTTGCTGGAGGACAGTATTCCGCCGCAGCTGGAGCCGATCAACACCGGCGGCGCGCTGCCCGACCTTGGCACGCGCCAGATCAACATGTACGGCGCCGTCGGCCGCAACCCGTTGCGCGGCGAACTGGCGGCCATGCTGCGGCAGGGTTTTGCACCCGTCCGGGCACCGGCGCCGGTTACGGCGTGATGACGACCTTGCCGGTGGATTTGCGCTGTCGCAGCAATTCCAGCCCCTCGGTCGCCCGGTCCAGCGGCAGAACATGGCTTACATGCGGTTCCAGGCGCCCCTCGGCGTACCAGCCGAAAAGCGTGGCAAGGCTGTCGGTGATGACCGAGGGTTTGAATTTCATGTACCCGCCCCAGTAGAAACCGATGACGGAAATGTTCTTGACCAGCAGGTGATTGGCGGGGATGCGGGGGATCTCGCCGCTGGCGAACCCGATGGTCAGAATACGCGCCTCGGGCCGGCAGGCGCGGAACGCAGCCTTGAACTGTTCGCCGCCGACCGGGTCATACACCACGTCGACACCGCCAAGCGCCTTGCAGGCCTCGCGGATGTCCCCGGTTTCGGCGTCGATCAGGTGATCGGCGCCGGCGTCCTGCGCGATCTTCAGCTTGTCGGCGCCGCGCGCGCATGCGATGACGCGCGCGCCCATCAGCTTTCCGATCTCGACGGCAGTCAGCCCCACGCCGCCGGCCGCACCGAGCACCAGCAGCGTCTCTCCCGGTTGCAGCCGCGCCTTGTAATCCAGCGCCACGTGGCTTGTGCCGTAGGCCACCATGAAGGCAGCCGCATCGGTAAAGGGCATATCCTCGGGAAACTGCACCGTCCGGTCGGCCGGGAAGCAGCCATACTCGGCCAGCCCGCCGTGACCGCCGAAGACCGCCACGCGGCTGCCCACGGGGGGGTGGGTTGCGTCCTCGCCAAGGGCGTCAACCGTGCCCGCCGCTTCCATGCCGAGCGTGAAGGGCGCCTCCGGCGTGTCCTGGTAATCGCCGGAAATCATCAGCAGATCTGCAAAATTGAGCCCGCAGGCACCGATCCTGATGCGCACCTCGCCCGGGCGTGGCTCGGGAACGGCGATGTCGTTAACCACGGGTGACGATTCTTGCGGGAGGAGCTGCAATGCGCGCAAGGCGACATCTCCGTTTCAAGGGCAATTGATAAGGGCTTGGCATCCTTAGACGATTTGGTGCCCAAGCGTCAATCTGGCGACGCGCGGGCAGACGGTGCGGACCGGGCTTCGCGGCGTGCGCGCGCGTTTGTCGGCGGGCATCTGCACTGGTATTGGCGGTTGTGCTTGTAAAATTCAAAACACGCGATACCATGTATATGCTGTTCATCGTGGCGCGGACGTGCCTGAATCCGGTAGAGCAGTGACAGAGTGTTCGGTGGTTGCTTTCAGGGGCGGTGGGTGTCCGCCGGTCTCCGAAGCGATGAGGAGCAGTACCAGGAGAGGACGAGATATGCCGCATCCCGTTGATGTTCATGTCGGAAAACGCATCCGGCACCGGCGGTGGCTGGCCGGAATGACACAACAACAGCTGGCGCAGGCCGTCGGTATCAAGTTTCAGCAAATCCAGAAATACGAGACCGGCGCAAACCGGGTCAGTGCCTCACGGCTCTGGGATATTGCCGACGCGCTTGATGTTGACGTTAGTTTCTTTTTCGAAGGCCTGAGCGCCGAGGACGAGGCGGAAGTCGAAGCCGGCGCTGCGCCGGCGGACATTCTGGGCGACAAGGAAGCCCTCGAGCTCATCAGGTCGTATTACGCGATTCCGGAAAACCAGCGCCGGCGCCTGTTCGATCTGGCGCGCGTTCTGAGCGACGTCGCTTGAACATACCGGTCACGCCGCGCTAACAGGCCGCGACATGCGGCCAGCGGGGTGACCGGACATGAGTTCTGACGATATCGTGGCCACGGCCCACGCACTGGCCGATGCCGCACGCGACATTGTCTTGGCGTATTTCCGGGCCGACGGGCTCGGGGCGGATAACAAGGCGGGCGCGGGGTTCGACCCGGTGACCGAGGGCGACCGTGCCGCGGAGCGGGAAATGCGTCGCCTGCTGGCTGAACGGCGGCCGCGTGACGGGGTTCTCGGAGAGGAATACGGGCACCAACCGGGGCAGAGCGGCCTGACATGGGTGATCGACCCCATCGACGGCACGCGCGCGTTCCTGTCGGGGACCCCGACCTGGGGCGTGCTGATCGCCGTCGCGGACGAAAACGGCCCCATCTTCGGCATCATCGACCAGCCCTATATCGGAGAACGGTTCGAGGGCGGCCTGGGGCGCGCGCAGATGCACGGGCCGCGCGGGAGCCGTCCCCTCGCGGCGCGGGCGGGCCGCCCGCTGTCGGAATCGATCCTGTTCACCACCTTTCCGGAGATCGGGTCCGAGGTCGAGCGCGCCGCGTTCGAGGCCGTGGCGCGCCGGGTCCGGCTGACCCGGTACGGGGTCGATTGCTATGCCTATGCGCTCGTCGCCTGCGGCCAGATCGATCTTGTCATCGAGGCGGGGCTTCAGCCCTACGACGTGCAGGCGCCGATCGCGGTGATAAAAGCCGCCGGCGGGATCGTCACGGACTGGCAGGGCGGACCGGCGCACCATGGCGGGCGCGTACTGGCCGCCGCGGCGCCGGAACAGCACGCCATGGCGCTGGAAATCCTGTCGGGGGCGCCGTGACCGCGGCACTTGCCCGCGTCAGCCGAAAATCCGCGGCTTGAGCTTGAGGATCGTCTCGCAGGTGTCGCGGCTGATCCTCTCGGCCAGTGTCATGGCCTCTTCGTGGGCGCCGCGCCCGGTTGCGACGGCGGCATCTATAGCCTGTGTCTGGACGAGACTGGCCACGAGATCGGGGTTGTCCCGCGCGAACCCCTCGCCGAATTGTGCATCGATGGCCTGCACCGCCTCTGCGAGGTAGTGCGCGGCGCGGGTCGGGGGCGGATTGGTGTCTTTCATGGCGTATCCCCTGCGGTTCGCGACTGGACGTAGGGCATGGACGGGTCTTGGAAAGCGGGCGTTCGGCCCGTTACCCGCTGGCCCGCGACCCACACCGCCGAAACGGCCCGGTCGTCGCCCATCATCAGGGTGGGAAACAGCGCTTCCCATAGGTCATCGGCCCGTGCGGCGCGCTGCGCGATTGCCGGGGTCGATGCGAGGTCAAGGGCGATCAGGTCGGCCTCCATCCCGGGGGCGATGTTGCCGATCCGGTCCCCCATGTGCAGGGCGTTGGCCGAACCGGCCGTGGCCAGCCAATAGAGCTGCGCGGGATGCAGCGCCGTGCCGGTGAGTTGTCCGATCTCGTAGGTCGCCGCCATGGTCCGCAGCATGGAAAAGCTGGACCCGCCCCCGGTGTCGGTGGCCAGCCCCACGCGCTGCCCCTCGGTTACGCGGGCGCCCATGTCGAAAAGTCCCGATCCGATGAAGGTGTTCGAGGTCGGGCAGTGGATCAACGCGCCGCCGACTTCTCCCAGGCGCCGGCGTTCGCGCGGTTCAAGGTGGATGGCGTGGCCGTAGAGCCCGCGCCCCCCGAGCAGGCCGTGCATCTCGTAGCTGTCGAGGTAGTCCCGCGCCGCCGGAAACAGCGCGCGGACCCATGCGACCTCGTCCGTCTGTTCCGACAGGTGCGTTTGCATCAGGCAGTCGGGGTGCTCTGCCCAGAGCGCGCCGAGCGCCTCAAGCTGTTCGGGGGTCGAGGTCGGCGCGAAGCGCGGGCTGATCACGTAGGACAGCCGGCCCACCCCGTGCCACCGCTGCAGCAGCGCGAGGCTCTCGTCATAGGCCCGCCGCGGCGTGTCGCGCAGCGCCTCGGGCGCGTTGCGGTCCATGCATGTCTTGCCCGCCGCGGCCCTGAGGCCGCGCGCCTGCGCTGCTTTGAAGAAGGCCTCGACGCTGCCGGGGTGTACCGTGCAGAAGCTCGCGACCGTGGTCGTTCCGTGCGAGAGGGTAAGATCGAGGTATCGCTCGGCGATGCAGGCGGCGTAATCCGGGTCGGCAAGGCGTGCCTCCTCGGGAAACGTGTAGCTTTGCAGCCAGTCGATCAGCCGTTTGCCCCAGCTGGCGATGATCGCGGTCTGGGGATAGTGCGCATGAGAATCCACGAAGCCGGCCGTGATCAGCGCATGGCCCAGGTCGTCGATCTCGGCGTCCGGCGCGGTTTGCCGAAGCTCCTGCACCGGGCCCGTCGCCGCCACGCGCCCGTCGCGGATCAGCACGCCCTCGTCGATGCGGGCGGCAGAGCCGGGCGCCCCGTCGAACGGTGACCGGACAAAGCACAGCACCCGCCCCTTGAGGATCGTCGCGTTCGTCATCGCCCGTTGCCCTGTTGCCCGACACTGCCCAGAATAGGCGGCGGCAGCGGGCGGGTAAATCGCCCCGCCGTCATTGTTTTCCACACGCCGCTTATTTATTCCTTGAAGCGGGCCGCGCGAACAGGGGGAGCGCATGTCAGACAACGATCCCGTGGCGGATGCCGACCCCGAACGCGAGGACGATGACGCCTATGCGCTGAACGCGCAGGCGGTCGCACGCATCATCTACGCGGTGGACACCGAGGACAAGGCGCTGCTCCTGCAAGAGCTTGAGCCGCTGCACCCCGCCGACATCGCCGACCTCCTGGAACAGGTCAACGCTTTCGACCGGCGCCGGCTGATCGAGCTTTACGGGCGGGATTTCGACGGCGACATCCTGTCGGAACTGGACGAATCCATCCGTGAAGAGGTGCTTTACACCCTGCACCCCGAGGTGCTGGCCGACGCGGTGCGTGACCTGGAATCCGATGACGTGGTCGATCTCGTCGAGGATCTGGAGCAGGATCAGCAGGACGCCATCCTTGAGGTGCTGGAGGACAGCGACCGGGTCGCCGTGCAGACCTCGCTGACCTATCCCGAGTATTCCGCCGGGCGGCTGATGCAGCGCGAGGTGGTGATGGCACCCGAGCACTGGAACGTGGGCGAGGCCATCGACTACCTGCGCGACCAGGATGACCTGCCGGACCAGTTCTACCATATCACCCTCGTCGACCCGCGGCTGAAACCGGTGGGCAACGTGACGCTGGGCAAGCTGATGGCGTCGCGCCGCGAGGTACTGCTGAAGTCGCTGGTCGAGGACACCTTTCACGTCATACCCGTCACGCAGGACGCCGAGGACGTGGCCTATGCCTTCAACCAGTACCACCTGATCTCGGCGCCGGTCGTGGACGAGGACGAGCGGCTGGTTGGCGTCATCACCATCGACGACGCCATGGCCGTGCTGGACGAGGAACACGAGGAGGATATTTTCCGCCTCGCCGGTGTGAGCGAGGAGGGCAGCCTGTCCGACCGCGTGATCGACACCACCCGGCGGCGCTTTCCGTGGCTGGCCGTCAACCTGGTGACGGCGATTCTGGCCTCGATGGTGATCGCGCAGTTCGAGGACGCGATCGCACAGGTGGTCGCGTTGGCGGTGTTGATGCCGATCGTGGCCTCGATGGGCGGTAACGCCGGCACGCAGAGCCTGACGGTGGCGGTGCGCGCCATCGCCACGAAGGACCTGACCGGCCGCAACGTCTGGCGGTTCATCCGGCGCGAGGTGCTGGTGGGCCTCATCAACGGGCTGATCTTCGCCGTGGTGATGGGGGGTGTTGGTGTACTCTGGTTCGGCGGGCCGGAGCTGGGTTACGTGATCGCTGCCGCCATGGTCATAAATCTCGTCGTGGCCGGGCTAGCCGGCACGGTGATCCCCGTGATCCTTGAACGGGCCGGCATCGACCCCGCGCTCGCCTCCGGTGCGTTCGTCACCACCGTGACCGACGTGGTGGGCTTCTTTGCCTTTCTCGGACTGGCCGTGGTGATCCTGTTATGAGCAATCTCAGCGAAACAGACCTTGCCGAAATAAAGGCGCACGCCCGCAAGGCGGCGTTCGACCGGCGCAGGGCGGCGCATGCCGAGGCGGGGGCAGAGGAGGCGGCGCTGCTGGCGGACGTGGTTGCCGCGTATCGCGGCGCCCCGCTGGCGGGCTACATGGCGATCCGGACCGAGATCGCCCCCTTGCCGGTGATGAAAGAGGCGTCCGCGCACGGCCCCGTCGGCGTGCCGGTGATCCGGGGCAGGGGGCTGCCGCTGCGATTTTCCCGCTGGCGGCCGGGCTGCGCGTTGCGGCAAGGCCCCTTCGGCGCGATGATCCCCGAGACGGACGATTTCTTCGAACCCGAGGTGCTGATTGTCCCGCTCGTCGCGTTCGACCGGTGCGGCGGCCGCCTCGGATACGGCGGCGGGTTCTACGACCGCACGCTGGAGATGCTGCGTGCGCGGCGGCCGACGCTGGCCATCGGTTTTGCCTATGCCGCGCAGGAAGCGGACATGCTGCCGCTGGAGCCGACCGACCAGCCGCTGGACATGGTGGTCACCGAGCGTGAGGTGATCCGGCCCGTCCGCCCCTAGCCGACACGGGAAGGGGGCGCTGCCCCCGTCGCGCCGGCGGCGCGACTCCCCCGGGGTATTTCGGCCAAGAAGAAATGCCCTGGTTCTTGCGGGCCCGGTCAGAGCGGCCAGAAATAGGGGATCAGCGCCGAGGCCAGCAGCCCCACGGACAGGTTGAGCGGCACCCCGACCTTGATGAAATCGGTGAAGCGGTATCCGCCCGGCCCGTAGACCATCATGTTGGTCTGGTAGCCGATGGGCGTGGCGAAGCTGGCCGACGCGGCGATCATCACCGCCACCACCAGCGGGCGCGGGTCGTGGCCGAGCGCGCCGGCAAGACCGATCGCGATTGGGGTGACCACCACCGCCACGGCGTTGTTGGAGACCAGTTCGGTCAGCAGGCTGGTGAGCAGGTAGACCGCCCAGATGGTCAGGAAGGGGGGGCTGTGTTCCAGCAAGGGCGCCACGCCGCCCACCAGGAAGGTGACAGTGCCGGAGGATTCAAGCGCTGCGCCCACGGCGAGCATGGCGAAGATGAGCGCCAGCAGGCGGCTGTCGACGAAGGAGAACGCCTCGTCGGTATCGACGCAGCGGGTGAGGAACACCAGCGCCATCGCCAGCACCGCCAGCAGAAGGATGGGCGCCACGCCGAGGGCCGCGAGCACGACGATTCCGGCCAGCGCGCCGATTGCGATGGGGGCGTGGCTGCGGCGGTAGGCGCGCTCGGCCGGCTGGGAGATGTCGACCATGTTCATCTCGGTCGCGAGGCGCTGGATGTCCTCGGGCGCGCCCTCCAGCAGCAGCGTGTCGCCCACCTGCACCACGATGTCGTCGAGCTGGCGGCCGATATTGCGGTCCTTTCGGTGCAGCGCCAGCGGGTACACCCCGAAGCGGCGCCGCAGCCGCAGTGCGCCGAGGCGGCGGCCGACCATCCGGCAGTCCGGCGTGATCAGCGCCTCGACGGTGGTGGTCTCCACCGCCGAGACCTGATCGACGCGCTTGAGGCTCTTGTTGCGTTGCAGGCTCAGAAGCTCGGACACCTGCGTGCGCAGCACGACCCGGTCCCCCACTTCCAGCGTCACGCCCTCGAGGTTGCGCCGCAGGGACTGGTCGCCGCGGATCACGTCGATGAGCCGCACGCCCTCGCGCTTGAACAGCTGCACGCCCGTCACCTCGCGCCCGATGAGGTTGGACTCGGGCGGGATGACGGCCTCGGTGAAGAACTTCCGCGACTTGCGGTCGTTGGTCAGAAGCGACGACATGCTGGTGCGCTCGGGCAGCATGCGCGGCGCGATGAGACGCAGATAGACAGCCCCCCATGCCGCCAGGATGACGGCCATGGGCGTGACCTCGAAGATGGTGAACGCCTCCATGCCGTGGGTGCGCGCCACGCCGTCGACCAGCAGGTTGGTGGAGGTTCCAATGAGCGTGAGGCAGCCGCCGAGAACCGCGGTATAGCTGAGCGGTATCAGCAACTTGCTGGGCGCCACGCCCAGCTTGGCGGCCAGTTGGACGAACACCGGGATCATCACCACAACGACCGGCGTGTTGTTGACGAAGGCGGAGGCCACCAGCACGAATGCCATCAGCATGCCGATCGCGATGGTCGGGCGGGTTTCGGCCTGTGCCTCGGCCGCGCGCGTGAACCAGTCCAGGGCCCCGGTCCGCACGAGCGCGCCCATGACGATGAACATCGCCACGATCGTCCACGGCGCGGGGTTCGACAACACCTCTACCGCCGTGTCGTAGGGCAGCAGCCCCGTGCCGAGCAGAACCGCCGCGCCCGCGATCGCCACCACTTCGGTCGGGTATATCTCCTTGACGAACAGGACGAACATCGCAACCACGACGGCCAGAGCAAAGAGCGCCTGCCCGGTTTGCGAAAGTTCCAGAAAATGCATCAGCCCGGCCCGTCCCGTTCCCGTCGGGGCTCATACTTTCCCATGCCCGCGGCCGGGGCAAGCCCGATCCGGGGGCGCGGCTGCACAAAGAAGATGCCGATCAGCAGGAGCACCAGCGACGCCCAGACAAAAGGCGAATACCGCTCGCCCAGCAGGGTCATGGACCAGATCACGCCGAACGCCGTGGTCAGATAGGCCGACTGGGCGGCAAAGACCGACCCCGCCCGCCCGACCAGCCAGACATAGGCGGCATAGACCAGCCCATGCGTGGCGGCCCCGGCCACCAGTGCCGCCTCGGCCCGGCCGAACGCCGCCAGCGGGTTGATCCACTGCCCCGAGAGCAGGGCCAGGGGCAGCGTGATGACGGCCCCGACGACGGATGCGCCGACGATGGTGCTGAACGGGTCGAGGCCGCCGGTGCCCCATTTCGCGACCACGTTGCCCTCGGTGGCGTAGAGGGCCGGCGCCAGCAGCGCCACCAGAACGAAGCCACTCATTTCAGGGTCCGGCAGGCTCGTCTTCGGGCCTATCATGAGCACGATGCCGGCCATGCCCATCGTGAGCCCGGCAAGCCGCGGCCAAGTGAACGCGTCGGTGCCCAGTGCCAGCGCGATCGGCATCGAGAAAAGCGGTGCCGCGGCCAGCGCGATCGAAAGGACACCGGCCGGCAGTTTCGACGCCGCGAGGTAGAAGAAAACGTCCGGCAGCACCGCTCCGGTCAGCGCGATCACGACGAAGAGTACCAGGTGGCGCGGGCGCAGTGCGACGCGGCGCCCGGTCAGCCACGCCAGCGGCGCCAGAACCGCCACGACGATGACCAGTTGCCAGAATATCAGGCCGTAGGGCTGATGGCCGGTGCTGACGGCCACCTTGGCCAGCGGCATGGTGAGGCCCCATCCGACCCCAAGCGCGAAGAGCGCGAGAAAGTCGAGCGGCCGTGCCGTCACGGTCCGGCCTGCGAAAGGCGTCCGCCCTGGCGGATCATTTCGACGCGGGCGGCCTTGCCGCTGGCGTCGTCGGTTTCGACGTAGAGCCCGCACAGCGTGACCTCGCCCATGGCGGGGGTGAAGCGTGTCCGCCCCATGCCGGTGACAAAGCGGCGCATCGGCTCGGCCTTGTCCATGCCGATGACGCTGAGGTAGTCGCCGCACATCCCAGCATCGCTCTGGAAGGCCGTGCCGCGCGGCAGGATCTGGGCGTCGGCGGTGGGAATGTGGGTGTGCGTGCCGACGACCATGCTGGCCCGGCCATCGCAGAAATGGCCCATCGCCATCTTCTCGCTCGTGGCCTCGCAGTGCACGTCGACGATCGAGGCCTGCACGCCGCCGCCGGGGATATGCGCCTTGAGAACGGGATCGAGGGCGCTGAACGGGTCGTCGAAGGCGCGTTTCATGAAGACCTGCCCCAGCACCTGTGCCACGAGCACCTTGCGCCCGCGCGCATCCTGAAAGACACGGTGGCCGCGGCCCGGCGCCTCCTTGGCATAATTGATGGGGCGCACGATGCGCGGCTCGGTCTCGATGAACTGCATCATGTCCTTCTGGTCGAAGGCGTGATCGCCGAGGGTCACGCAATCCGCCCCGGCCTCCAGCAGCAGCTTGGCGTGCTCGCCTGAGAGGCCGAGGCCACCGGTGGCATTCTCGCCATTGACCACGACGAAGTCCAGCCGCCACTCCGACCGCAATCGCGGCAGCGTCTCCGAGACGGCCCGGCGCCCGGCCCGGCCGACAACATCCCCGAGATAAAGAATCCTCATCTCAAGGGTGGTAGGGCGATTGAAGGGCCGGGGCAAGGGGTGCGCGCACGCCGCTGCGGGCCCAACCGCAGCACGGTCGACGCGGGCCAAGGCCCCCTGCCGTGGCGCAGAAGGTGCTCATAACGGCCAGAACACCATGATTGCGGGGACGGAGACGGCGATCACCAGCACCTCCAGCGGCAGGCCCAGACGCCAGTAATCGCTGAACCTGTAGCCGCCGGGGCCGAGGATGAGCGTGTTGTTCTTGTGGCCGATGGGGGTGAGGAAGGCCGAGGACGCGGCCACCGCCACCGCCATCAGGAACGGGTCGGGCGCGACGTCGAGCGAGCGGGCCATCTGGATCGCCACGGGGGCTGCGACGACCGTCGTGGCGGTATTGTTGAGCACGTCCGACAAGGTCATCGTCACCGCCATCAGCACGGCGAGCACGGCCCAGGCGGGCAGCCCTGCCGTCAGGCTGACCAGCGCGTCCGCGATGAGCCTGGTGCCGCCCACCTCGTCCAGCGCGGCGCCGAGCGGGATCATCGAGCCAAGCAGCACCACGACGGGCCACTCGATCTGGTTGTATAGTTCGTTGGCCGGGATGATGCGGGTGAGCACGTACACCATCACGACGATACCGAGCGCCACGGGCAGGTAGACGATCCCGGTTGCCGCCGCCGTCACCGCGGCCGCGAACGCGCCGATGGCAAGCCATGTCTTGTTGTCCTGCGTGACCGTCAGCCCGCGATCGGCCAGCGGCAGACAGCCGAGCCATTCCGTCACGTCGCGCCCGGTGGCCTTGGGCACCAGCAGCAGCAGGATATCGCCGGCCTCGATGGTGGTGTTGCGCACCTGGCTTGTGATCTTGCGGCCCTGCCGCGAGACGCCCATCAGCACCGAGTGCTGGCGCCAGTGCAGTCCGACCTTCTGCGCCGTCTTGCCCACGAGGCGCGATGATTGCGGCACCACGACCTCTATGATGTCGAGCCCCGCGCCCTCGGCCTTGAGGCGTTCCTCGCGTTCCTTGTCGGAAAAGGCGAGGGAAAGCCGGCTGCGGAACTCGTCCAGCGCGTCGGGCTTGGCCTCCAGCACGAGAATGTCCCCCGCCTTGAGCTCCGTGTTGATGGCCGGGCCGTAGCGCCGCTTGCCATCGCGGATCAGGCCGAGAATGGCCACGTCGGCATCATGCGCGGCCTCCTCCAGCTCGATCAGGCGCTTGCCGATGTGGTCGGAGTCCTCTGGGACGGTAAGCTCGGCGATGTAATCGGCGATCTCGGAGGGTTCCAGCACGGCGTCCTCGCGCTGGGGGATCAGGCGCCAGCCCACCAGCGTGATGAATCCAAGCCCCGCCAGCGCGGTCACGGCCCCCACGGGGGCGAAATCGAACATGGCGAAGGAGGCGCCGAGCGACTCCTCCCGGATTGACGCGATGATGATGTTGGGCGGCGTGCCGATGAGCGTTGCCATGCCGCCAAGGATCGTCGCGAAGGACAGCGGCATCAGGGTGAGCCCTGCCGCACGCTTGGCCTTGCGCGCGGTCTGCAGGTCGACCGGCATGAGCAGCGCCAGCGCGGCGACGTTGTTGATGAATGCCGAGAGCACCGCGCCCACCCCGCCCATGATGGCGATATGGCCCTGCAGCGCGCGCGAGCTGTCCACCATCGTGCGGGTGATCAGATGCACCGCCCCCGAGCGGACCAGGCCGGCCGACACCACCAGCACGAGCGCCACGATGATCGTCGCGGGATGTCCGAAGCCGGAAAACGCCCTGTCCGTGGGCACCACGCCAAGCACGACCGCGACCATGAGCGCCGAGAAGGCCACGATGTCATAGCGCCAGCGGCCCCATAGCAAAAATGCGAAGACCGCGCCGAACAGCGCGAAGAGGATGATCTGGTCGGTCGTCACGAAGCACCTCCAGGGGCCGCACCAAGCCAAGCCCATCGGGCGGGCGAACGCAAGCGGGTTGCGGGGCGGGCGCTGCATGACATATAGATGCGCAGATCGTACAGGACCGACGGAGAGACAGATGGCCGGCCATTCCAAATGGGCAAATATCCAGCACCGCAAGGGACGCCAGGACGCCGCGCGGGCCAAGCTTTTCTCCAAGCTTTCCAAGGAGATCACCGTCGCGGCCAAGATGGGCGACCCCGACCCCGAGAAGAACCCGCGCCTGCGGCTGGCGATCAAGGACGCCAAGGCGCAGTCGATGCCCAAGGACAACATCGAGCGGGCCATCAAGAAATCACAGGCCGGCGACGCCGAGGATTACGAGGAGATCCGCTACGAGGGCTACGGCCCCGGCGGGGTGGCGGTGATCGTCGAGGCGATGACCGACAACCGCAACCGCACCGCCAGCAACATCCGCTCGACCTTTTCCAAGCAGGGGGGCAACCTCGGGGAGTCGGGCAGCGTGATCTTCATGTTCGAACGCAAGGGCGAGGTGACCTACCCGGCAGAGGCCGGCGACGCCGAGACGGTGCTGATGGCCGCGATCGAGGCGGGCGCGGAGGACGTGGAGAGCAGCGAGGACGGCCACACCGTCTGGTGCGCCGACACCGATCTCAACGACGTCTCCACCGCGCTGGAGGCCGAGCTGGGCGAAAGCACCTCGACCCGGCTGGTGTGGAAGCCCACCACCACCACGGAGCTTGACCTCGAGGGCATGCAGAAGCTGATGAAGCTGATCGACGCGCTGGAAGACGACGACGACGTGCAGCGCGTGACCACGAACTTCGAGGCCAGCGACGAGGTCATGAACCAGCTCGCGGCGGAGTGACCACGACCGTCGCGCCGGCGGCTTGAGGTCGCCACGGCGACGGCCACGCCCGGCGGGCGCTCAGAGGTCAAGCTTTCCCTGCGCGCCGCGATCTTCCTCGCGGGCGGCTTTCCTGAAGGCATCATCGCGCCGGGCGGGCAGGCGCACGGCGCGGTCGCGCAGCTCCAGCGCCTCGGCGACGGTGACGATCTGGATGCGCGGGACGGGCGCGAACCCCTCCATCTCGAACTGGCCGGCCGCGGCGGCCTCGGCCACCATCGTTTTCTTCGGCTCGGTCAGGGTGAGGAACACGCCGATCTCGGCGCCCTCGCGCTCGATCGTGCCGCGCAGATCGCGGATCATGCCGACGCCGATGTTGTCGCCCGCCTTGACGCTGACGATGGCGCGCTGCGTCTTGCCGAAATAGATATTGCCGTCGATGCCCTTGTCGGCGCCCTTTTTCCCGAGGTTGCCGGGCTGGGCCGCGATGAGGGAGAGCGCCCATTTCTCGAACTCGAAATAGTAATTCTTGTCCTCGCGGCCCCGGTTGGCGAGGTCGCGCGCGCCCGCGATGTCCTGCGGCACGCCGTGGGTGGTGAATTCCACCTTGGGGAAGGCGTCGCGCAGGCGTTTCTCGATCAGCCCGATGGCAAGATGGGTGACGTCGATGCCGATCCATTGCCGCCCCAGCTTCTCGGCCGCGTGCACGGTGGTGCCGCAGCCGCAGAAGGGGTCGAGCACCACGTCGCCGGGGTTGGAGGAGGCGGCGATGATGCGTTCGAGCAGGGCCACGGGTTTCTGGGTGGGGTAGCCGAGGCGGTCTTTTCCTCCGACTGGTGGTATGTCTGTCCAAATGTTTTGAACTGGTACGCCAGGCATTTCATCCAGATAACGTTTATATTCTGGCATGCCGCTTCTAGCATAAGCAAGTCGCCCTTCTTTGGCGAATTTCTTCATATTTACTTTGCTATATGCCCAATAACGCCCCTTATAGGGTGGAACCTGTTTATATTCCCAATTCTCTTTGGGGTTTTGAAATTCATCATCTAGATCAGCTTCCCATGCTCCGCCCACTGGCCTTTTAACAGGCCAAAGATACTCTACGTCGCCTCCCGGTTTGGCTGCTGTAAGGTTATCACGGCGATATCGGCGTCCATTCGAATCTTTTAGTCGATAAGCAGATTGTATGTATTCATCGTCATAGTCGGTGAATATCCAATTCCAAGTCCAATCAGAAGACTTTGAATAGAAGAATATGATATCCGATATATTGCCATATTGTTTTCGGCCTTGCTTGGCATCGCTGTGCGCAGACGATCTTTTCCAAGTAATCTCGCTTCGAAAATTCTTCGCTCCAAACACCGCATCCAGCAATATCTTCAGGTAATGGCTCGCGGTCGGGTCGCAGTGCAGGTAGAGCGAGCCGGTGGGCTTGAGCACCCGGTGCAGTTCCAGCAGCCGCACGGCCATCATCGCGAGGTAGGCCATCATGTCGTTCTCGCCCAGGAACGAGCGCATGGCGCGCAGCATCTCCGCCGCGGCGCCGTTGCCCGAGCGCATGACCTCGCCATACGCCTCTTCGGCCGCGTCGGTCCAGTGCCAGGTGTCGTCGAAGGCCTCGATCTGGGCGGCCGACTCGTTGCCCGCCGGCCCTTTGAACAGCACGTTGTAGCTGGCGTTGGAGTTGAACGGCGGGTCGAGGTAGATCAGGTCCACGCTTTCATCCGCGATGCTGTCGCGCAGCACCTGCAGGTTGTCGCCGTAAAATAGGTGGTTGGCCATGCCTGCGCGCCCCGTTTTAGTGCCTGTCCCCATGGTGGCGACCATTGGTTGAGGGGCAGTTTAGCCATGCCTGCGCGCGGCTGTCCATGGGGCGGGGCAGTCGGGGTGGATGTCGCGGGGGCAGCGGGACATGAACCAGATGCGCAGCCAGTCGAAGCCGTGTTCGATGCCGCGGGCGCGCAGCCATCGGTCCTGCAGCTTGTAGGCCTGCCATTCCGGCGCGCCGGGGCAGGGCCAGTCGCGGTTGGCCAGCTGGACGTGGTGGACCAGTTCGTGCAGGAGCACGGACCGGTCGAAGGCGTCGTCCGCGTCCCATGGCAGCACGAGGTAGACCGTCCGCGTTTTCAGGTCGTAGGCGGCGCGCAGCGCGGGGTCGACGAACCAGCCCGCGCCGTCATACTCGATCATCTCGCCCGTTCGGCAGAAGCGGATCCCGGGCGGACGCGCCAGCGCGGACGCCATGTCATAGCCGGTTTCCGCCCCGATCCAGCGGATCAGCGACTCGACCAGCGCGCGGGGCGGCATGTCGGGCGCCGGGCAGTCGCCCGCCGGCCGCGCCGCGGCGGAGGCCGGGGCGAGCAGGAGGAGGGCAAACAGGATCGCGGTGCGCATGTCCCTTGATGCGCTGCCGGTCGCGGCGATGTCAAAGCCCGGAGGCCGGTTTGTGCGCCCGCGCGCCGCCGCCTGTGCGCCGTGCCCCCTCGACATCGGCCAGGCGGGTGCGGTTAATGCGGGGCATGAGCGAGATGACGACCCCACCCGTGACAAGCCCCCTGCGCGGGGTGGTCTGGATGGTGGTCACGGGGCTGATGTTCGTGGGCGTCACCGCGATGGTGAAGGTGCTGGGCACGCGCGTGCCCGCGCCGCAGGCGGCGTTCCTGCGCTACGTGATCGGGCTTGTGTTCTTCCTGCCGATGCTGCGGCCGCTCATGCGCCTGCGGCTGGACCGGGGCACGTGGTGGCTGTTTGGCTGGCGGGGGCTGGCACATGCGCTGGGCGTGGTGTGCTGGTTCTACGCCATGGCGCGCATTCCCATCGCGGACGTGACCGCGATGAATTATCTCTCGCCCGTCTACGTCACGCTGGGGGCGGCGCTGTTTCTGGGCGAGCGGCTCGCGGCGCGGCGGGTGGTGGCGGTTCTGGCGGCGCTTTTGGGGGCGCTGATCATCCTGCGCCCCGGCTTCCGCGAGGTGGGGGCGGGGCACGTGGCGATGATCTTCACCGCGGTGCTGTTCGGGGGCTCGTACCTGATGGCCAAGCTGCTGTCGCAGCGCTGCAGCGCGGGGGTGGTGGTGGCGATGCTGTCGATCAGCGTGACCATCGGGCTGGCCCCGCTGGCCGCGATGGACTGGGTGACGCCCACATGGGGCGAACTGGCGATCCTGACGGGGGTGGCGGGGTTCGCCACGGCCGGCCACTACACCATGACGCTGGCGTTCCGCGCGGCGCCGCTGGCGGTGACGCAGCCGGTGACGTTCCTGCAGCTTGTCTGGGCGGTCAGCCTTGGCGTGCTGGTTTTCGGCGAGCCGTTCGACCCGTGGGTGATCCTCGGCGGCACCGTGATCGTGGCGGCGGTCAGCTTCATCAGCTGGCGCGAGGCGCAGCTCAAGCGGCGGGCATTGACGCCGCCGGTCCCGGCGACGAAGGTATGATGGTGGCCCCGCGCATCCGGGCGCCGGGTGCGGGGGACAACATGCGACACTGGATCGGGCCGATGGCCGCGCTGGCATTGTGGCCGGGCGCGGCGCTGGCGGGGCTCGAGATATGCAACGGGACCGTCGAGCGGCTTTCGGTGGCCGTCGGCTACAAGTCGGGCGGCGACTGGGTGTCGGAGGGATGGTGGAACCTTGATCCGGACGCCTGTGTCGAACCGGTCGCTGGGGTGCTGTCGAACCGCTATTACTACTACCGCGCCACCGCGGCAGGGCGGGTGGTTGCGGGGGGCGCGTACGAATTCTGCACGCAGACCGCGGCGCACACCATCGTGGGCGACACGGCGTGCGCGGCGCGCGGCTACGCGACGGCGGGTTTTGCCGTCATAGACACGGGCGAGACGGCGACGCGCCACACCCACCGGATCGAGGGCAAGCCGGCGGGGCGCAAGCAGGCCGCGGCCAAGAGCGCCGCCGCCACGGCCGCCGCGCCACGGGGCACGCGCAGCGGGCTGGTGCGCGGGCAGCACGGCGAACCCTTTTCCAGCCGGCTGATGTTCCAGGGCTGCGATTTCCACGACGGGTTCGAGGCCTGCACGTTCATCGGCAATGGATGGAAGTATTTCGCAGGCTACGACGATCCGACGCCGCGCGCGTTCCTCGCCCGGTTCGAGACGCTGCCCCTGAACACGCCGGTGGCGGTGACGGGCGATCTGTTCGCCCATGGCGACAGCAGCGCGCAGCTGGCCATCAGCGCGGCCGAGATCCTGGCCGGGCAGGACTCTTACGCGCATCTGCGCCGGGCGATGCAGGGCAACTGGGTGTCGGCCGATGACGCCAACGAGACACTGTACATCCAGGGTGCGGAGATGCACCGCTATTACCGGCAGGGCCACGTGGACACGATTTACCTGGACGTGGCGCCCGACTGCCCCGACAGCGCCGGTGCGGGGCCCGTCATGATACAGACCAGCGCGCAGCACCGTGACAGCTATTGTTACCTGATCGACAACGTTGCGGGCGGCTGGATGGACCTGATCCTGATGGGGCACGAGGCGCGGGTGAGCTATCGCAAGACGGATTGAGTGTCTGGCGCGGTCCTCGGCCCAGTTCGGCGCGTCGCTGAAACAGCTGCATATCACCCGTTGAAAAGCCCCGGCGAAATCAATCGCCGGGGCCTGTTTCGTCACGCGGCGATGGCCGCGCCGCGGCTTACGAGTTGAGCCACCAGCGCTCCATCCAACGCTCGCCGTCCATCTCCCAGTTCGACGCCATTTCGCCATGGGCCACGTCCGGGCCGATGGCCTGCACGTAGTTGGCGAACATCGGGATGCAGACACCGCCCTGGTTGGCCACGAGATCCTGCATTTCCCAGTACATCTCGCGACGCTTGTCCTCGTCGAGCTCGGCGCGGGCCTTGACCAGCAGCTCGTCGAAACGCTCGTTGCACCAGAAGCTGTCGTTCCAGGCCGCGCCGCACTTGTAGGCGGTGGCGAACATCTGGTCCTCGACCGGGCGACCGCCCCAGTAAACTGCGGTGAAGGGGTCCTTCATCCACACATCCGACCAGTAGCCGTCCTTGGGTTCGCGCACGACCTCGAGTTCGATACCCGCCTCCTTGGCGGAGTTCTGGTACAGCGTCGCCGCGTCCACCGCGCCCGCGAACGCCGCGTCCGAGCTGTGCAGCGACACGGACACGCTGTCCATGCCGGCCTGCTTGAGGTACCACTTGGCCTTCTCGGGGTCGTAGGTCTTCTGCTCAAGCTCGGAATTGTAGAAGCGCTGGCTCTGGCCGATGGGGTGGTCGTTGCCGACCGAGCCGTAGCCGAACAGGATCTTGTCGACCAGTTCCTCGCGGTTGATCCCGTATTTCAGCGCCTGGCGCACGTTGTTGTCGCTGAAGGGGTCGGCACGGGTGTCCATCGCGAAGGTGTAGTGCTGCGTGCCCGCCAGCGATTCCACCGTCACGCCCGGCCGGCGCCCGAGCAGATCGGCCGCCTTGAGGTCGACGCGGTCGATGGCGTGCACGTCGCCCGAAACCAGCGCCGTGGTGCGCGCGTTCTGGTCCACGATCGACAGCATCTCGCAACTGTCGACCCAGGCAACATCGTCACGCCAGTGGTTGGGGTTGCGCTCGAATTCCGAGCTGACGCCGGGGTTGAAGTTCTTGAGCACGTAGCTGCCGCAGCCGTCGCCCGACTTCCAGTCGATGCCGTCGCCGTCGGCCTTGCAGATGACGAGGTGGTAGTCGCTCAGGATGAAGGGGAAGTCGGCATTGCCGCCCTCCAGCGTGAAGACGACCGTGTCGTTGCCCTCGATGGCGATATCGGTGATCGGCTCCACGATCGGCCCGGCGGCCGAGGTCGAGTCCTCGCCGCGATGGTGGTTGATCGAGGCGACCACGTCCTCGGGTGTCAGCGGCTTGCCCGAGTGGAAGGTCACGCCCTTGCGCAGCTTGATGCGCCAGACCGAGGCTCCTTCAGAGGCTTCCCAGCTTTCGGCCAGTTCCGGCACCAGGCTGCCGTCGGTGGCGACCTCGGTCAGCCGGCCGTGGATGGCGAAGCCGAGCGCCAGCATGTAGCCGTTGTCCCACTGGCCGGGGTCGAGCGTGTCGGTGGTCTGGCCGTGGCCCTTGGCCACGCGCAGGTGCCCGCCGCGCTTGGGCGTTTGCGCAAAGGCCCCGCCCATCGGCAGCGTCGAGGCCGCAGCGGCGGCGGCCGTGGTTTTCAGAAATCCGCGGCGGTCAAGAAATCCGCCCTTGATAAGTGACATTTGCAAGGTCTCCCTGGTTTTGGTCACGTTTGTCGATTTCGTGCCGCGCGCAGGATGCGCACGGCACTGGTCGGGTCAATACCACCCGGTCGGCGCGTCGCGCGTCCGGACATGGTCCGTAAAGGACCTAAAGCAGTCTTTAGTGTCGCATGTGTGAAACCTAATACGATCGCCTGCGGCAAAGCAACGGATAACCATGCGTTCGTGCTGTTGGGGTCGGCCACCGCCTCCACCGGGTTATTGATTGACGGATCAATTAAACACGGATAGTACGAGGCTGTAAAGCTTTGCAGAGAGGACCGGATGCCCAAGCTCGGCATGGAACCCATCCGCCGCGCGGCCCTGGTGGAGGCCACGATCCAGGAAATCGGCACGCGCGGCACGCTTGACGTGACCGTCAGCCAGATCGCCAGGCGCGCGGGCATGTCGCCGGCGCTGGCGCATCATTATTTCGGGTCGAAGGAACAGATCTTTGCCGCCGCGATGCGGCACATCCTGTCCCTCTACGGCGCCGAGGTGCGCGGGGCGCTGGTGATGGCGAAAACGCCGCGTGACCGGATCGAGGCGATCGTGCGCGCCAGTTTCTCGCCCCGGCAGTTCCGCCCCGAGACGGTCTCGGCCTGGCTCAACTTCTACGTGCAGGCCCAGAAATCGCCCGAGGCGCATCGCCTGCTCGACATCTACCAGCGGCGGCTGCGGTCGAACCTGCACCATGCCGTGCGACAGGTCTCGGATGGTGACGACTGGACGCTGACCCGTGGACTCGCGGCGATGATCGACGGGCTCTACCTGCGGCAGGCGTTGGGCGGCGACCCGCTTTCGCCCGACGCCGCCATCGACGTCATGCTGCATTATATCGACACGTTTCTCGAACAGGAGGCCCGATGACCCGTCAGCCCAACATGCTGATCTTCATGGTCGACCAGCTCAACGGCACGCTGTTTCCCGACGGCCCGGCCGAGTGGCTGCACGCGCCCAACCTCAAGCGGCTGGCCGCGCGCTCGACGCGGTTTTCAAACGCCTACACCGCCAGCCCTCTCTGCGCTCCGGGACGGGCGAGCTTCATGTCCGGCCTGCTGCCCTCGCGGAGCCGCGTCTACGACAACGCCGCCGAGTTCGCCGCCGACATTCCCACCTACGCCCATCACCTGCGGCGGGCGGGTTACCAGACCTGCCTGTCTGGCAAGATGCATTTCGTGGGCCCCGACCAGCTGCACGGCTTCGAGGAGCGGCTGACCACCGACATCTACCCCGCCGATTTCGGCTGGACGCCCGATTACCGCAAGCCGGGCGAGCGGATCGACTGGTGGTATCACAACCTCGGCTCCGTCACCGGCGCCGGAGTGGCCGAGATCTCCAACCAGATGGAGTACGACGACGAGGTGGCCTATCACGCCACGCGCAAGGTCTATGACCTTGGCCGGGGGCATGACGACCGGCCGTGGTGCCTGACCGTCAGTTTCACCCATCCCCACGACCCTTACGTGGCACGCAAGAAATACTGGGATCTCTACGAGGATTGCGCGCATCTGGAGCCGGAGGTTCCGGCGATGGCCTACGCCGATCACGACCCGCATTCGCAGCGCATCTTCGACGCCAATGACTGGCGCAGCTTCGATATTTCCGGGCAGGACATACGCCGGTCGCGGCGGGCGTATTTCGCCAACATCTCCTATCTCGACGACAAGATCGGCGAGGTGATGGAGGCGCTCGACGGCACGCGGCAGGCCGACGACACGATCATCCTGTTTGTCAGCGATCACGGCGACATGCTGGGCGAGCGGGGGCTTTGGTTCAAGATGTCCTTCTACGAGGGATCGGCCCGCGTGCCGCTGATGGTCTCCGCGCCGGGGATGGCGCCGGGGCTCGTGCCCGAGCCCGTCAGCACCATCGACGTGTGTCCCACGCTGTGTGACCTCGCCGGCGTCAGCATGGAGGAGGTGCAGCCATGGACCGAGGGGCACAGCCTGGTGCCCCAGGGGCGGGGCACCGCGCGCACGGCGCCCGTGGCGATGGAATACGCCGCTGAGGCCTCCTACGCGCCACTCATCGCGCTGCGCGAGGGCCGCTGGAAGTTCACGCGCTGCGCGCTCGATCCAGACCAGCTGTTCGACCTCGACGCCGACCCCCACGAGCTGACCAACCTCGCCGATGACCCGGCCCATGCCGGCACGCTGCGGCATTTCAGCGACATGGCCGACGAAAGGTGGAATCTGCCGCTGTTCGATGCGCAGGTCCGCGAGAGCCAGGCCCGCCGGTGGGTTGTCTACGAGGCGCTGCGGCAGGGCGGCTACTATCCCTGGGACTACCAGCCGCTGCAAAAGGCGAGCGAACGTTACATGCGCAACCACATGGATCTCAACCGGGTCGAAGAGAGCCAGCGTTTCCCGCGGGGCGAGTGATGGTTTCTTCTTGGTCCAAATACCCATTTCACGCGGCCGGCCATGGGCGCGGCGGCGCAACCGGAGCGCGCTGATGGAAGCGGATTACGTGATCGTGGGCGCGGGCAGCGCGGGCTGTGCCATGGCCTATCGCCTCAGCGAGGCGGGCAGCTCGGTTCTCGTGGTGGAGCACGGCGGCACCGATGCGGGCCCGTTCATCCAGATGCCCGGCGCGCTGAGCTACCCGATGAACATGCGCCGCTACGACTGGGGCTACAGCAGCGAGCCCGAGCCACACTTGGGCGGGCGGCGGCTGGCCTGTCCGCGCGGCAAGGTGATCGGCGGGTCGTCCTCGATCAACGGGATGGTGTATGTGCGCGGCCACGCCCGCGACTACGACCACTGGCGCGACGAAGGCTGCGACGGCTGGGGTTTCTCCGACGTCCTGCCTTACTTCAAGCGGATGGAATCCTGGCATGATGGCGGCCATGGCGGCGATCCGGGCTGGCGCGGCACCGACGGGCCGCTGCACGTCAGCCGGGGGACGATGGAAAACCCGCTCACCCGCGCCTTCATCGCGGCGGGCGGACAGGCCGGCTACGAGCTTACGGAGGATTACAACGGAGAGAAACAGGAAGGGTTCGGCCCCTTCGAGATGACCGTGTGGCAGGGGCGGCGCTGGTCGGCGGCCAATGCCTATCTCAGGCCCGCGCTGCGGCGCCAGAACTGCGACCTCGTCCGCGGGCTGGTGCAGCGCGCGGTGATCGAGGAGGGCCGCGCCGTGGGGGTGGAGGCCGTCGTGCGGGGGCGGTCGGAGGTGATCCGAGCGCGCCGCGAGGTGATCCTCGCCGCCTCGGCCATCAATTCACCCAAGCTGCTGATGCTGTCGGGCGTCGGGCCGGCCGCGCACCTGGCAGAGCACGGCATCGACGTGGTGGCCGACCGCCCCGGCGTCGGGGCCAACCTGCAGGATCACCTGGAGCTCTACATCCAGAGGGCGGCGCGAAAGCCCGTGAGCCTTTACACCTACTGGAACCTGTTCGGCAAGGCGTGGGTCGGCTTGCGCTGGCTGCTGGGGCGCAAGGGGCCCGGCGCGTCCAACCAGTTCGAAAGCTGCGGCTTCATCCGCTCGGAGCCGGGGGTCGAGTATCCCGACATCCAGTTCCACTTCCTGCCGATCGCGGTTCGTTACGACGGGCAGGCCGCGGCAGAGGGGCACGGTTTTCAGGCGCATGTGGGGCCGATGCGCAGCCCGTCGCGGGGGGCGGTGACGTTGCGCAGCGCCGATCCCGGGGATGCCCCCGTGATCCGGTTCAACTACATGAGCGAGGCGCGCGACTGGGTCGAGTTCCGCCGCTGCATCCGTCTGACGCGGGAGATATTCGAACAGCCGGCCTTCGCCCCCTATGCCGGCCACGAGATCCAGCCGGGCCCGGGCGTGCAGGACGACGCCGACCTTGACGCCTTCATCCGCGACCACGCCGAGAGCGCCTACCACCCTTGCGGGACCTGCCGGATGGGCCGGGCCGACGACCCCCGTGCGGTGGTCGATCCGCAGGGCCGCGTGATCGGTGTGGAGCGTTTGCGCGTGGCCGATTCGAGCCTGTTTCCCCGCATCACCAACGGCAACCTCAACGCGCCCTCGATCATGCTGGGCGAGAAGATGTCGGACCATATCCTCGGGCGCACACCGCTGCCGCCGGACAACGCGCGGCCATGGATTCATCCGCGCTGGCAGACGGCGCAACGCTGACATCGGCGCACCGGTTTGATCCGCGTCAAGGCAGCGGGGCTGCGCACCGGTCTAGCGTGGCCCCGACACCATGAAAAAAGGAATCCCGGATGTCCCATACCCCGCACGAGTTGCACGACGAATTCCCCGAACTCGCCGACAAGATCCACGAACTGAAGTCCAGCGACGCCCACTTCGCGCGCCTCGCCGACGAGTACCACCAGATCAACCGCGCGGTGCACCGGGCCGAAACCAATGTCGAGCCTGTCGAGGAGCTGGCCGAGACCGAGATGCGCAAGAAGCGCGCGCACCTCAAGGACGAGCTCTACCGCATGCTCGTGGCCTGACGGCCCCGGGGCCGGCGGCACGGGCGATCGCGCGCGGCCGCTGCGAACGTGCCTCACGTGCGCGCACGTGCCTGCCTCGCGCCTGGCCGCCGCTCCTGATCAATCCACGCTGTAAGGCAGCACGTCGCGCTCGTCCGGGGTGACGTGCAGGCGCCGTTCCAGCGGCGGAACCGATCGCTGATGACAGCCGGTGCGCTCGCAGATGCGGCAGGAGATGCCGATGGGCTCGAACGCCTTGGCGTTGGTGAGGTCGAGATCGTCGGCATAGACCAGCGCGTCGGCGTGACGGATCTCGCAGCCGAGCGCGATGGCAAAGCGGCGCACCGGCGCGCCGAAACTGCCGCCCGGCTTGGAGACGTCGCGCGCCAGGCTGATGTAGCGCACGCCGTCGGGCGTCTCGGCCAGTTGCCGCAGGAAGCGGCCCGGCGTCTCGAAGGCGCGGTGGACGTTCCACAGCGGGCAGGCGCCGCCGAACCGCGCGAACTGCAGGCGCGTGGCCGAGTGGCGCTTGGTGATGGTGCCGGCCTGGTCCACCCGTACGAAGAAGAACGGCACGCCCTTGGCGCCCGGCCGCTGCAGGGTCGACAGGCGGTGGCAGACCTGCTCGATGGAGGCGCCGAAGGTGTTGGCGAGGATCTCGAGGTCGTGGCGCTGGCTGCGGGCGGCGGCGAGGAACGCCTCGTAGGGCATCAGCGCCGCCCCGGCGAAATAATTGGCCAGCCCGATCTTGGCGATGGCGCGGGCCGCGTCGGACTGGAAGCGGGCCAGGTCGAGAGTGGCCTCGAGCAGCTGGTCCTGCGTCAGCAGCGCGACCTGCAGCAGCATCTGGAAGCTGCGCGTTTCCGGCTCCGCCCGCGTGGACAGGTAGAGCGTGCGCGAGTCGCGGTCGAAACGGCGCAGCCTGCCCGCGTCCGTGCCGGTGACCGTGATACCCATCGCGGCCAGGCGTGCCTCGGCGATCTCGCGCACCGGGCGGCCGGGTTCGGCCGTGGCGAAGCGCTCGGCGGCGCGGTCCACCGCGTCGATGTAGTTGTCGCAGTAGTGGAAGAAATCGCGCACCTCGTCCCAGGGGCTTGGCTGCATCCGGCTGTCCTCGCGGCCGAGCGCCTCGTCGAGGCTGGCCAGCCGCTCATGCGTCTGGCGATAGGCGCGGTGCAATTCGAGGAAGGCGCGGGCGAGCGCGGGGGCGTTGGAGGCGGTGAGCCGCAGGTCGCTCACCGGTGGCGGGTCGTCGGCAAAAACCGGGTCGGCCAGCGCCTCGCGCATGTCCGAAACCATCCGCTCGGCATCGCCCGTGGACAACTCGGTGACGTCGAAGCCGAACTCCTGTGCCAGCGCAAGCACCACGGTGGTGGAGACCGGGCGGTTGTTGTTTTCCATCTGGTTGAGATAGGGCAGCGAGACGCCGAGCTTGGCGGCGAAGTCCTTCTGCGTCAGGGCCAGTTTCTGGCGCGTCTCGCGCAGCTTGGCGCCGGCATAGAGCTTCTGGGTCGGCATGGCGGGCCTTTGCAGCTTCACACTCTCCCCAGCGTAGGTTTGCAAACTCCCGCGTGCAAGCGCCCCGGGCGTCATCTTGCCCGAAATACTCCGGGGGAGTCCGGGAAAATCCGCAGATTTTCCCGGACGGGGGCGGCGCCCCCTCAGGATACGGCCAGCCGGCGCTCGCGCCGGATCACCAGCGCGATGGCGGCCACGGCGCCCAAGGCCGTGACCATCATGATCCAAAGCAGCGGGAAGGCGCCCGAGCCGGGTGTCAGCAGCGCGCCCGCCAATGCCGAGAGCGCCGCGCCCAGCCCGATCATCAGCGCCCCGGACAGGCCCGCGGCCGTGCCGGCCAGGTGCGGGCGGACCGACAGCGCGCCGGCCGTCGCGTTGGGGATGACCATGCCGTTGCCAAGCCCGACCAGGGTCATCAGCCCGAAAAAGCTCGCCGGCGTGCCCAGCCCCGCATGAAACAGCGACAGGTTGAGCACCACGCCCCCCGCGTTGATGAGCGCGCCCCAGAACACCATCCTGTTGACGCCCATGCGTACGGAAAAGCGCCCCGAGACGAAGTTGCCGGTGAAATACCCCACCGCGGGCGCGCCGAAGAACAGCCCGAAGGTTGCCGGGTCCATTCCGAAGACCCGGTCGCCCACATAAGGTCCCCCGCCGAGATAGGCAAAGAAGGCCCCGGACGACAGGCCGAGCGTGACCGTGTAGCCCCAGAACCTGGGCGAGGCGAGCAGCTCGGGGTAGTCGCGGATCTGCTCGGCAAAGCCGCCGCCGCCGCGCGGCGCGGTTTCGCCGAGGTCGGCCCATGTCAGCACCAGCACGGCCGCCCCCGCAAGAAACAGCGCCCAGAAGCTCGCCTGCCACCCGAACACCGCGTCCAGCCCGCCGCCGATGGCCGGCCCGATCATCGGAGCGACCGCCATGCCCATGGTCACGTAGCCGATCATGCTGGCCGCCTGCGCGTCCGGAACCATGTCGCGCGCCACCGCCCGCGACAGCGCCATGCCGGTCACGATGGTGGCCTGCATCATCCGGAAAAACAGGAAGATCCAGACATTGCCGGCGAATATGCAGCCCAGTGTCGCCACGAGGAACAGCGCGATGCCCCACAGCAGGACGGGGCGCCGCCCATAGCGGTCGGAGATCGCGCCGATGACCAGCTGAAGCGCCGCGTTGACGGCGAGATAGAGCGCGACCGATAGCTGCATCAGGCGGTAATCGGTGTCGAAATGCGCGGTCATCCCCGGCAGCGAGGGCAGGAAGATGTTCATCGTCAGCGCCGCCAGTCCCGACAGCAGGATCAGCGTCGCGATGTGCGGGGGGCTGCGGCGGTCGAGAAACCGGCGCGGCGGCAGGGGGTCGGAGACCTCGGACATGGGATCGCACTACGCCGGCATCGTCCGGTTGTCCATGGCGCCCGCGCGCCCGAGGGATGTGCGCGGATGCACGCATCAACAGGCGCGGCGCTCATCAGCCCTTGCGGGCTTCTTCGCGAAGAGCGCCCGGGGGCCGCGATGAGCGCATGGACGTGCGCGGTTTGCGGTTTTGCAGTTTTTGATAAAGTCCGTGCGAAAGATTTGCAAATTTGCCGGATTCTGCTTTGTATCGCGCGGCCAAGGCTTTAGGTTCGCGCCAGATTGGGAAGAGGACAGCCATGAAAGATATCCTTCAGGTACTCGAGAACCGCCGTGCGGAGGCGCGCCTCGGCGGGGGCGAGCGCCGGATCGAGGCCCAGCACGCCAAGGGCAAGCTCACCGCGCGCGAGCGCGTCGAGATCCTTCTCGACGAGGGCAGCTTCGAGGAATTCGACACCTTCAAGACGCATCGCTGCACGGATTTCGGCATGGACAAGCACCAGCCCTACGGCGATGGGGTGGTGACCGGCTGGGGCACGATCAACGGCCGGCAGGTCTATGTCTTCAGCCAGGATTTCACCGTACTGGGGGGCTCGGTCAGCGCCACCCATGCGCAGAAGATCTGCAAGATCATGGACATGGCCGTGGAAAACGGTGCGCCGGTGATCGGGTTGAACGACTCGGGCGGCGCGCGCATCCAGGAGGGCGTGGACAGCCTTGCCGGGTACGGCGAGGTGTTCCAGCGCAACATCGAGGCCTCCGGCGTCATCCCGCAGATCAGCGTGATCATGGGGCCGTGCGCGGGCGGGGCGGTCTACTCGCCGGCGATGACCGACTTCATCTTCATGGTCAAGGACAGCTCGTACATGTTCGTGACCGGCCCGGACGTGGTCAAAACGGTCACGAACGAGCAAGTCACGGCCGAGGAGCTGGGCGGGGCGGGCACGCACACGCGCAAGAGCTCGGTCGCCGACGCGGCCTTCGACAACGACGTGGACGCGCTGGCGGAGGTGCGCCGGCTGGTGGATTTCCTGCCGCTCAACAACCGCGAGAAGCCGCCGGTGCGCCCCTTCTTCGACACGCCCGATCGGATGGAGCCCAGTCTCGACACGCTGGTGCCCGACAACCCCAACGTGCCCTACGACATGAAGGAACTGATCGAGAAGCTGGCCGACGAGGGGGATTTCTACGAGATCCAGGCCGAGTTCGCCAAGAACATCGTCACCGGCTTCATCCGGCTTGAGGGGCGGACCGTGGGCGTGGTGGCCAACCAGCCGATGGTGCTGGCGGGCTGTCTGGACATCGACTCCAGCCGCAAGGCGGCCCGGTTCGTGCGGTTCTGCGATGCCTTCGAGATACCGATCCTGACGCTGGTGGACGTGCCCGGCTTCCTGCCCGGGACGAGCCAGGAATACGGCGGTGTCATCAAGCATGGCGCCAAGCTGCTTTATGCATATGGCGAGGCGACGGTGCCCAAGGTGACGGTGATCACGCGCAAGGCCTATGGCGGGGCCTATGTGGTTATGTCCTCGCAGCACCTGCGCGGGGACTTCAACTATGCCTGGCCCACATCGGAGATCGCCGTGATGGGCGCCAAGGGGGCGACGGAAATCCTCTACCGCAGCGAGCTGGGCGATGCCGAGCGCATCCAGCAGCGCACGCAGGAATACGAGGACCGCTTTGCCAATCCCTTCGTGGCGGCCGAGCGTGGCTTCATCGACGAGGTGATCATGCCGCACAACACCCGGATGCGGGTAAGCCGCGCCTTTGCCAGCCTGCGCAAGAAGAAAAAGCAGGTGCCGTGGAAAAAGCACGACAACATCCCGCTGTGATCGCGGCGGCGTGGCGCGAGGAGGGTCGGCGCCGTCCGGGCAAGTCCGCGAGTGTTCCCGGACCCGCCCGGGATGCCGGCGGGCGCAAGATCGACGGGAGAGGCCGATAGAGGATGCGTGGACGCGAACCGCAAGGAACGGAGAGGGCCGCCGCGTTGGCGGGCGCGGCGGTGATGGCGGCGCTGGCCGCCGCCCCGGGGCAGGGCAAGGCGAAGGAGGAGCGCCTTGCCCTGCCATCCGGGCTGACCGCCCGGTTGCAGGAGGTCATACGGCAGGAGGGGCCGGTGATGCGGTTCCGCTACGTGGCGCCGGGCTTCGATCGCGCGGCGGGGCTGTCAGCGATACAGGCCGATCTGGAGCACCTTTGCGCGGCGCATGCCGCGCCGCGTGCACGGGCCGCCGGCGCGGACGGCGCGCGCATCGTGGTGTCGCTGGCGGACCGTGCGTCGGAATTCGGTGTGTTCGACCCGGAGGTGGCGCAGGTTTTCGAGGCCTACAGGCTCGAAAACGGCGTCTGCATCTGGGAGGCTTTCTGATGCGCGCACAACATCTTGCGGAGTGGCGCCCGGGCGGGACGGCAGTTGAGGCTTTCGAGTCACAGCTGGTCGGGATCGCTGTGGATAAGTATGAAAAGTGGAGGGAGTCCAGTATCCTGCGCAGCGGCCGCACCTGTGCGGCCGAAACAGCGCGTGCGGCCATGGTGGGGCAGCCTGCGGCGCGCGAACAAGAAAATGTGTACACATACAGGAGTCCTAAATGTCGAAAGCCATCAAGAGCCTCGTTGCGCTTGGTCTCGTCGCTGGCGTGGCCGCTTGCGCGCAACAACAGCAGCAAGAGGAATTCGTCGTGGTCGAGCCCGAGCCGATCACCGTCGAGCCCGAGCCGACCGGCAAATACGGCGGCAAGTACTAGGCGCCTGCCGCGAAAGAACACGGGGCAGGCCCTAGGGCCCGCCCCGACCGCCGCGCCGCGCCACCGCTGCTTGGGGGGCGCGCCATGCTGAAGCATCGCGGCTTTCCCGGGCGGTTGCCCGGCACGGATTTCCAGTTCACCATCCGCCGCGCCAACCCCAAAGGCGCCACACCGATCACCCGGCGGGAGCGCTACCGCGACCGCCGGCCGGCCGATCGCATGGCCGATGCCGCCTTCGTGCGCGCGCTGTGGCTTCATTTCGGCGAGGCGCCGTTCGAGCGCGGCAACCTTGATGCCGGGCGCCTGGGCTGGCTCATCGGGCGCGAGGTCAAGCCCGCCGACGAGGATTTCGATCCCGCCGATTACGAGGCGCGGCTGGTGCTGGACGTGGCGGCGGCGCGCGCGGCCTTTCCCGAGGCGTTCGAGGACGGGGCGGAGTGGTGGTGAGCCCCCGCCCGATATCGACGCCAAGGGTGAGCAAGACTCTGCCCATGCCCTGCGGATTCGCGCGGAGCGCCGCCGATCCGCGTGTGCGGCGGCACTTGGGCTTGGCGCGCGCCCCCGTCCTGTGCACCGTTGGATACGTGATGGTGGCCCTCCCCCAAGGGCCCGAGACGACGTATCGTCTTATCCGTTACCCTTCCCCTGGAGGGCGGTCCTGCAACCCCGAATGCAGGCCGCCCCTTTTTTTGCGCACGCGCGCTTTCCCCGATCCATCAATCGCGGCCGGCCGGCGGACCGGCGGCCACGACCCGCATGCCGCCGCGGCCCGTCCCGCGGCCGAGACCCGAGAAGAGGACCCGAAACATGTTCAATAAGATCCTGATCGCCAACCGGGGCGAGATTGCCTGCCGCGTGATCAAGACCGCCCGCAAGATGGGCATAAAGACCGTCGCCGTGCATTCGGAGGCCGACAAGAACGCGCTGCACGTGCAGATGGCCGACGAGGCGGTGCATATCGGCCCCGCGCCGGCCTCGGAAAGCTATATCGTCATCGACAAGGTGATGGAGGCGATCCGCCAGACCGGGGCCGAGGCGGTGCACCCCGGCTATGGCTTCCTTTCGGAGAACCCGAAATTCGCCGAGGCGCTGGAGGCCGAGGGTGTGGCCTTCATCGGCCCGCCCAAGGGCGCAATCGAGGCGATGGGCGACAAGATCACCTCCAAGAAGATCGCCAAGGAGGCCGAGGTGAACACCGTGCCCGGCGTGATGGGGCTGATCGAGGATCCCGAGGAGGCGGTCAGGATCAGCCAGGAGATCGGCTATCCGGTGATGATCAAGGCCAGTGCGGGCGGCGGCGGCAAGGGGATGCGCATCGCCTGGACCGACGAGGAGGCGCGCGAGGGCTTCCAGTCCTCCAAGAACGAGGCGGCGAGTTCCTTCGGCGACGACCGGATCTTCATCGAGAAGTTCGTCACCCAACCCCGCCACATCGAGATACAGGTTCTGTGCGACACCCACGGCAACGGCATCTACCTGGGCGAGCGCGAGTGCTCGATCCAGCGGCGGAACCAGAAGGTGATCGAGGAGGCGCCGAGCCCGTTCCTCGACGAGGCGACGCGCAAGGCCATGGGCGAGCAGGCCGTGTCGCTGGCGCACGCGGTCGGGTATGCCAGCGCCGGCACGGTGGAGTTCATCGTCGACGGCGACAAGAACTTCTACTTCCTCGAAATGAACACCCGGCTTCAGGTGGAACACCCGGTGACCGAACTGATTACCGGCGTCGACCTGGTGGAGCAGATGATCCGGGTTGCCGCCGGCGAAAAGCTGTCCATTGCGCAATCCGACGTCAAGCTGGGAGGGTGGGCGATCGAAAGCCGCGTCTATGCCGAGGATCCCTACCGGAACTTCCTGCCGTCCATCGGGCGGCTGACCCGCTACCGCCCGCCGCAGGAACTGGCGGCCGGCCCGCTCTTGGAGACGGGCAAGTGGCAGGACGAGGCGGCCAGCGCCGCCACGGCGGTGCGTAACGACACCGGCGTCTACGAGGGCGGCGAGATCTCGATGTATTACGATCCGATGATCGCCAAGCTGTGCACGTGGGCGCCGGACCGGGCCGAGGCGATCGAGGCGATGCGTATCGCGCTGGACAGTTTCGAGATCGAGGGGATAGGGCACAACCTGCCGTTCCTGAGCGCGGTGATGGACCATCCCCGCTTCGTCTCGGGCGAGATCACCACGGCCTTCATCGCCGAGGAGTATCCAGACGGCTTCGACGGTGTCGAGCTGGACGATCATGCCCTGCGCCGCATCGCGGCGAGCTGCGCGGCGATGCACCGGGTGGCCGAGATACGGCGCACGCGGATCTCGGGGCGGATGGACAACCACGAACGGCACGTGGGCGACGACTGGATCGTGACGCTGCAGGGCCAGACGCACGCGCTGCGCATCGCCGCCGATCGGGACGGCGCGACCGTGGATTTCGAGGACGGCGGCACCATGCGCGTGACCAGCGACTGGACGCCGGGCGACCAGCTCGCGCGGCTGGATGTGGCGGGCAGCCCGCTGGTGCTGAAGGTCGGCAAGGTCACGGGCGGTTTTCGCATCCGAAGCCGCGGGGCGGATCTCAACGTGCATGTGCGCACCCCCCGCCAGGCCGAGCTGGCCTCTCGGATGCCAGAGAAGGCGCCCCCCGACACGTCCAAGATGCTGCTGTGCCCGATGCCCGGGCTCGTGGTCAGCCTCGCCGTGCAGGTCGGCGACGAGGTGCAGGAAGGGCAGGCGCTTTGCACGGTGGAGGCGATGAAGATGGAAAACATCCTGCGCGCCGAGCGCAAGGCCGTGGTGGCGAAGATCAACGCCGACCCGGGCGACAGCCTCGCCGTGGACGACGTGATCATGGAGTTCGAGTGAGGATATGATACCGGACTATCAGTCCTTAATGAAACCAGTGCTGGAACTGGCTGCGTCGGGCGAGATGAAAATCTCGGATGCCGTCACCAGGCTTGAAAAGACGTTTCGGCTTAGCGATCAGGAAAAAGCTGAGTTGCTCCCGAGCGGAAAGCAGACACGGTTTGCCAATCGGGTGCATTGGGCGAGAAGCTATCTCAAGCAGGCTGGACTTGTACGCAATACCCGGCGCGGCCATTTCGAGATAACAGACGAAGGAAGGCGCGCTCTGCAAGAGAATCCGGATCGTATAGATGCAAAGTTCTTAGAGCGGTACGAGCAATTCCTGGAATTCAAGTCGCGTACGAATGCTTCGGATGAAGATACCGCAGTTACGGGAACCAATGCCAATACTACGCCAGACGAGACTATGCGTGCCGCGTATCAGCAGGTCATTGATGCTCTAGCGGCAGATTTGCTCGGTCGCTTACGCGATAGTGAACCGGCCTTCTTCGAAGCGGTGATCGTCGATCTCCTTCTTAAAATGGGTTACGGTTATGGTGAAGTTTCGGGTAATGTGCTGGGCCGGTCGGGAGATGACGGTGTGGATGGCGTCATCAATCTCGACCCGCTAGGTGTCGATCAAGTTTATGTGCAAGCCAAACGGTATGCGGCAGACAGCCCTATAGGGTCGGGACCTATCCGGGATTTCTACGGGGCTTTAGGTCTGAAGGACGTCACAAAGGGTATTTTCGTCACGACGTCGACTTTCAGCCGGGGTGCACGTACCACGGCGGAAAAACTGGGCGCACGTCTCGTTCTCATTGATGGCCCCGAACTGGCGCGGCTCATGGTCCGACATGAGGTCGGATGTCGTGTAACCGAAACATTCAAGGTTTCGGTCGTCGAGGAGAGCTATTTCGAATGATGAGGTTTTCCCCCCTCACGCGCATCGCGCTGGCCGGCGCGGCGCTGGCCGTTCTGGCGTCGTGCGTGCGCGAGGACGAGCCGGGGATGCGGGCGCGGCTGGAGGCGTGGTTTTCGTTGGGCGAGACGCGGTATTTCGCGGCCGAGGTTGGCTGCGCGGCGGGCCTGTTCGGGCTGGTGGACGACAGCGTGGGCGCGGCGATGCCGGTCACGGCGTCGGTGGCCGAGATGCTGCGGGTGCTGGACAGGCGCGGGCGCGCGGCGCTTGACGACCCCGCGCAGCCCCCTGACGCGGCTCTGGTGGCGCTGGCCAATGCCGATCGTGCGACGGGGATGGCCATGCGCCGTGCCGCGCTGGAGGCGCGGGAATGCCTGAGCGACGGCGCGCAGGAGATGCTGCGCACGGGGCTCACCTCGGCCGGGGCGCTGCTGGCGTGGGACGCCGAAAGCGGTACGGTGATCGTGATTGATGTGCCGCGCGGCGTGCTCGTTGCCGTGATGGGGGCGGCGTGATGGCGGGCCGCTGCAATCAGCTGTCGCCGCGGCGGTCGCGTATCTCCTGCTGCCGCATTGGCATCTTGTCGATGACCCGGGTGATCTCGCGCACCGACCAAGGGAGCGGCTTGCGCAGGTACACGTCGCCGTCCTTGCCGATCAGCGTCAGCATGAAGCCGCGGGGGTGCAGCTTGTCGCGCAGCGCGCTGCCAGTGTCGGCGGCGGTGTCGGTCAGCACGACCACGTCGCGTTCCGCCAGGTCCTCCAGCCGGTCGTTGATGTATTCCATCTGCTGGACGAAGCGCGGATCGGCAGGGCTGTCGGCAAAGACGACAAGCGGGCGCTTGATCCACTTGAATTCGGTCAAATCAACGTTTTCGCCCGACATGACGATATCGGGCCCGTTGCCCTCGTCTTCGGCCGCGACCGTGCCGCCCGCGCCGAGCGCGAGGGAAAACATCAGAAAAACAAGGGTGAGCGATTGGCGCATGTGGTCTCCTGTCGGGCCAGATATAGGCCGGAGCGCGCATGTTGCGAAGGCGGAATCCGGCCGTGGCGGGAAAAATTTTACCATTAATCGTCTGCACAGGCGCGCAGGGCCAGTCTCGCGTTCCGCGGTGTGGCGCCCATGGAGGGCGCCCCGCGGGACACGGGGACGCGCGGCCATGGACGTTATTGTGCACATCGGGGCCCACCGGACGGCCACCACCACCTTTCAGGCCTATCTGCGCGCCAATGCCGCGGCGCTGGCGGCGCGGGGCATCGCGGCATGGGATCCGTGGACGACCCGTGGCGGGCTGTTGGCGGGGATCAACCCCGCCGGGGGCAGGCCGCCGTCTGATGCGCAGATGCGCCGCGCAAGGGCCCGGATCGCGCACCGCGTGGAGCAGACGAGGCTGGCGGGGATGCGCCAGCTTGTGGTCAGCGACGAGAACATGAGCGGCCCGCCGGGGCCGCCGCGGGGGGCGGCGGCGCTCTACCCGGACATCGTGAGACGCATGGCCCGGTTCGCCGAGGCGTTCGACCATCGCATCACGCGCGTGGCGTTGTCTGTCCGGCCACAGGACGAATTCTGGTGCTCGATGCTGAGCTATTGGGTAAGCCGCGGGCGTGCGGTGCCGACGGCCGCGGAGCTGGCCGCCCTGGCGGCCGCCGGTCACAGGTGGCGCGACGTGATCCTTGCGCTGTCGGTGGCGTTGCCGGGCGTGGAGCTGAGGGTGTTGCCGCACCTGCCTTATGCGGGGCGGCCCGATTTGCGGTTGACGCGCCTGACGGGACGCCGCGGCTTGGGGGCGCCGATGCTGCCACCCGCCACCGATGGCAAGCGGCGCAACGCATCACCGGCGTTGCCGCGGTTGCGCCGCCTGTCGGCCGCGCGCGGGGGCGCCGTGGCCCGGTTGCCGGGGGGCAAGGGGCGCTGGTGCCCGTTCGACGCGGAGCAGCTTGGTTGCATGCGCGCCATGTACGGCGATGACCTGTGCTGGTTGCGTGCCGGGGCCGACGGGTTGGCCACACTGATAGAGGAAACCGGGCCGGCGCAACGGGGGGCACACCCCGGCGCCGTCCAGACGACAAGAGGACAAGGCAATGGCATCGAAGAAAGACACCTGGCGTGAGCTGGCCGAGAAGGAGCTCAAGGGCCGCCCGCTGGAAGAGTTGACTTGGAAAACGCTGGAAGGGATCGATGTCGAGCCCCTTTACACCGAGCAGGACGTGGAGGGGCTGGACCACCTCGGCAGCATTCCCGGTGCCCCGCCCTTCACCCGCGGTCCCCGCGCCACGATGTATGCCGGGCGGCCCTGGACCATCCGCCAGTACGCGGGCTTTTCCACAGCCGAGGAATCGAACGCGTTTTACCGTCGCAACCTTGCCGCCGGGCAGCAGGGCGTCTCGGTCGCCTTCGATCTCGCCACGCACCGCGGCTATGACAGCGATCACCCGCGCGTGGTGGGCGACGTCGGCAAGGCGGGTGTGGCCATCGACAGCGTCGAGGACATGAAGATCCTGTTCGACGGCATTCCGCTGGAAAAGGTCAGCGTGTCGATGACCATGAACGGCGCGGTGATCCCGGTGCTTGCCAGCTACATCGTCGCGGGCGAGGAGCAGGGGGTGGCGCGTGCGGACCTGTCGGGCACGATCCAGAATGACATCCTCAAGGAATTCATGGTGCGAAACACCTACATCTATCCGCCCGAGCCCTCGATGCGGATCGTCAGCGACATCATCGAGTATACATCCAGGGAGATGCCGCGCTTCAACTCGATCTCGATCTCGGGCTACCACATGCAGGAGGCTGGCGCGAACCTCGTGCAGGAGCTGGCCTTTACCCTCGCCGACGGACGGGAATACGTGAAGGCCGCGATCGCCGCAGGGATGGACGTGGACAGCTTCGCGCCGCGGCTGTCCTTCTTCTTCGCCATCGGCATGAACTTCTTCATGGAGGCGGCGAAGCTGCGGGCCGCGCGGCTGCTGTGGCACCGGATCATGACCGAGTTCGGCGCGAAGAGCGACAAGTCCAAGATGCTGCGCACACACTGCCAGACCTCCGGCGTCAGCCTGCAGGAACAGGACCCCTACAACAACGTCGTCCGCACCGCTTACGAGGCGCTGTCGGCGGTGCTTGGGGGCACGCAATCCCTGCACACCAACGCGCTGGACGAGGCGATGGCGCTGCCCACCGACTTCAGCGCCCGGATCGCGCGCAACACCCAGCTCATATTGCAGGAAGAGACCGGCATAACGAACGTGGTCGATCCGCTGGCGGGGTCCTACTACGTCGAGAAGCTGACCCACGACCTCGCCGAGAAGGCATGGGAGCTGATCGAGGAAGTCGAGGAGATGGGCGGCATGACCAAGGCGGTGGCCAGCGGTATGCCCAAGCTCAGGATCGAGGAGACGGCGGCCACCCGGCAGGCGATGATCGACCGTGGCGAGGAGGTGATCGTCGGCGTCAACAAGTACCGCCGCGACAAGGAGGATCCGATCGACCTGCTCGACATCGACAACACGGCCGTTCTGGAATCCCAGGTCCGGCGGTTGGAGAAGATCCGGGCGGCAAGAGACGAAGACGCCTGCACGGCCGCGCTCGACGAGCTGACGCGGCGCGCGGCGGAGGGCGGCAACCTGTTGGAGGCGGCGGTCGAGGCCGCGCGCGCGAGGGCATCTGTGGGAGAGATCAGCATGGCGCTGGAAAAGCAGTTCGGGCGGCACAGCGCGGAGGTCAAGACGCTGGCCGGGGTCTATGGCGCGGCCTACGAGGGCGACGAGGGCTTTGCCGCGATCCAGAAGTCGGTGGACGCGTTTGCACAGGCCGAGGGGCGGCGGCCGCGGATGCTGGTCGTCAAGATGGGGCAGGACGGCCATGACCGCGGTGCCAAGGTGATCGCGACAGCCTTTGCCGATATCGGGTTCGACGTGGATGTGGGCCCGCTCTTCCAGACGCCCGAGGAGGCCGCACAGGACGCGATCGACAACGACGTGCACGTGATCGGCATCTCCAGCCAGGCGGCCGGCCACAAGACGCTCGCGCCGCAACTGATCGAGGCCCTGAAGGCCCGCCAGGCCGAGGACATCATCGTGATTTGCGGCGGCGTCATCCCCCAGCAGGACTACGAGTTCCTGCAGGAGGCCGGGGTAAAGGCGATCTTCGGGCCGGGCACCAACATCCCCGAGGCCGCGCAGGACATCCTGAAGCTCATCCGCGAGGCGCGGCGCTGATTGATGGCGGCCGGCCGGGCTTGCCCCCGCCGGCACGCCCGCCATTTTCCCGGGCAGGAGGGCCGCGACCAGATGAAAGGGCAGGGCATGGACGAGCGGACACGGACAATGCTGGCGTCGGCGGCGGGGCTGGTCTGGGCGCTCCTGCTGCTCTGGGTGGCGGCGAGCTTCGTCAGGCTGCCGGTTTTCACGCTTATGCCCACGATCATGACGGCGTTCCTGGCGCCCGGGCTCGTGCTGGCGGCGATGGTGCTGCGGGTGGCCCTGCGCCGTACGGGAGACCGCGACATGCTTGCCGGCGGACCCCTGCACGGCCCGGCGGTGGCCGATCAGCGTGCGTTGCAGAACACGCTGGAGCAGCTGGTCCTCGCGCTCTGCATCTGGCCGGCGGCGGCGGTGATGCTGGGCGGCGCGGGGCCGGGGGTTATCGTGACGCTCGGTGGCGGCTTCGCCCTGACGCGGCTGGTCTACTGGGTCGGCTGTCATCGCGCGTCGCACCTGCGCATCCTCGGGTTCTCGGCCGGGTTCTGGCCCACGGTCCTCGTGGCGCTTTGGGCGCTGTGGGCAGTGGCGACATGAGGCTTGAACTCGATCATCTGGCCGTGGCGGCGGAGACGCTCGAGGCGGGGCGCGCGGCAGTCGAGGACACGCTCGGCGTCGGGCTGCAACCGGGTGGACGGCACACCCATTTCGGTACTCACAACCTGCTTCTGGGGTTGGAGGAGGGCCTCTACCTTGAGGTTATCGCCATCGACCCGGGCGCGCCGGCCCCGGGATACCCGCGGTGGTTCGATCTCGATCGTTTCGCGGGCCGTCCGCGGCCGCGGGCATGGATCTGCCGGACGGATGACCTCGACGCATTCGTGGGCGCGCAGCCCGAGGCGGGGCGCCCCGTGGCGCTGAAGCGCGGGGATCTGCGCTGGCGGATGGCGGTGCCCGACACCGGTATCCTGCCGCGGGACAACGCCTACCCTGCGGTGATCCAATGGGAGGCCGGGGGGCACCCGGCCGACCGGCTTTCGGCGTCGGGCTGCCGGCTGGAGCGGCTGGTGGTGGCGCACCCCGATGCGCGGGCGCTTGCCGCGCGGCTGGCGCCTGTCCTGCGCGATACGCGCGTGGCCTTCGAGACCGGCAAGCGGGCACTGCGGGCCGAGATCGCCACCCCGCACGGGCAGCGCGTGCTGGAATGATGCGCCCCGATGCCGCCTGGTGCGAAAAATGTGCGGGCGGTGGGTCCGATGCGCTGACATCCCCGGTCAAAGCCGGTAAGTGGTGACGCATGTCGATCTGGAACCGCATATCCGAGGCGTTGTCGGCGCTTGCCAAGGGCGAGCCGCTGAGCAAGGTCTTCGACCGCTTGCGCGCGCCGCCGGAGCGTAGCGTCGCCTTCACGATCGCGGTGATCGCGCTTGGGGCAAAGATGGCGAAGGCCGACGGTCGGGTGACCCGGGACGAGGTCACCGCGTTCCGCGAGGTGTTCCAGATCGCGCAGGAAGATGAGGCACGTGCGGCGAAGGTGTTCAACCTCGCGCGGCAGGACGTGGCGGGCTATGACGAGTACGCGCGGCGGATCAAGCGCATGTTCGGCGAGGACACGGGAACGCTCTGCGATCTGCTGGAGGGGCTTTTCCACGTCGCCGTGGCCGACGGCGTCTACCACCCCGACGAGGCACGCTTCCTGGAGGAGGTGGCGCGCATCTTCGGCGTGGCCGAGGCCGATTTCCGCCGCCTGCGCAGCCGGTTCGTGCCTGACGCGGTCCCCGATCCCTATGACATACTGGGGGTGACGCCAGGCATGAGCATGGAGGATATCCGAAAGGAGTGGCGGCGCCAGGTGCGTGACAGCCATCCCGACCGGATGCAGGCGCGCGGCGTCCCGGCGGAGGCCGTGAAACTGGCCGAAAAGCGGGTCAAGGACCTCAACCGAGCCTGGGAGGAGATCAGCGGCGGGCGGGCTGCCTGAAATGCGGCTGGCCACGTACAACGTGGAGTGGTTCGACGCGCTGTTCGACGACGCGGGCAACCTGATGGACGATGATGCCCCGTCGGCCCGGCACGGGGTGGCGCGCGGCGACCAGCTGGCAGCGCTCGGCATCGTGTTCACCGCCATGGATGCCGACGCGGTGATGATCGTCGAGGCGCCTGACCAGAACAGTCGGCGCGGCACCGTGCGGGCGCTGGAGAGTTTTGCCGCGGCGATGCGCCTGCGCACCCGCAAGGCGGTGATGGGGTTCGAGAACGGCACCCAGCAGGAAATCGCGCTGCTGTACGATCCGGACGTACTGCGTTGCCGCCACGACCCGAAGGGATCGCCGCCGGGAAAGGCCGGGGCGGACACGGCGCCCCGTTTCGACGGCGTCTTGCGGATCGATCTCGATATCGACGCCCGGGAGGACAGGGTCGAATTCTCCAAGCCGCCGCTGGAGATCGCGGCCGAGACGGCGGGCGGTTTCGCCTTCCGCATGATCGGGGCGCACCTGAAGTCGAAGGCACCGCACGGGGCATCCTCGCGCGACGAGATCATGCGCCGGGCCATCGCCAGCCGCCGCAAGCAGCAGGCGCAGGCCGTCTGGCTGCGCCGGCGCGTCATGCAGCACCTGGAGGCGGGCGAGTCGTTGGTGCTGATGGGCGATCTGAACGACGGTCCGGGGCTTGACGAGTACGAGCATCTGTTCGGGCGCTCCTCGGTCGAGATCGTGATGGGCGAGGGGGCTGACAGTGGGCCGTCGCTTTACGATCCGCATGCGCTGCGCGCGCTCAGGCGGCGGATCGGGGCGATGAACACCACGGCGCGGTTCTACATCCAGGGCGAGGAGCGCTACCTGCAGGCTTTGCTGGACTATGTCATGATCTCGCCCGACCTTCGGGGCCGGGCCCCGCGATGGCGTATCTGGCACCCCTTCGACGACCCCGCTTGCTGGCGTCTGCCCGAACTGCGCAACGCGCTGGTGGCCGCGTCGGACCATTTCCCCGTGACGCTGGACATCGACCTGTAACGCGGCCGGGGCGCCCTTACATCCGCCGCCCCGCCTGCCTATATCCTGTCCCATGAAACGCACGATACAGGGCGTGGCGCTGGCCGTCGCGGCGACGATGGCGGTGCCGGCAGCGGCACAGGACAATGGGGAAGACAACGGCCGCTCGCTGATGGAGCGCGGGGCCGAGATGTTCCTTGACGGGCTGATGCAGGAGATGGAGCCGACGCTGGAGGACCTGCGCGGCATGGCCGAGAAGGCCGGTCCGGCATTCCGCGACTTCATGCGTGAAATGGGCCCGGCGCTGGCCGAGATCCTCGGCGACATAGAGGATCTGAGCAACTATCATCCGCCCGAGATGCTGCCCAACGGCGACATCATCATCCGGCGCAAGACGCCGCTGGACCCCGCGCCCGAGCCGGACGAGGAAATCGAGATCTGACAGCTTGGCTCAGCGGCGCGGCGCGCGGATGGCCGGCTCGGCGCGGAGCGTGTCGCAAAGCGACCGGAAGCGTGCCTCGGCGACTTCTCCGAAAAGCGGGGCGGCCTCCGCCGAAAGCCGCAATTCGAGGCGTTTCTTCTTGGGAAACCAGCACAATTCGCCCAACTTGGCGTCGCGCTCCAGCCAGAGCATGGCGGCAAAGCGCATCGCCTTGCCAAGCACCTCGGCCAGCTGTTCGTCCTCGGGCGTGACCAGCGAACTGAGATCCGCAAAGCGCGTGCCCTCGCGGTTGTTGGAATATCTGTGCATGAGCGCGAGGCCAAGGAACACACGCTCGGAATGTTTCAGTCCACCGAGATTGGCGCGCGTGGCGTTGTCGAAACAGTCCTCCGCCCGGTAGTCGGGGTGGGCGCGCCAGCTGACATCGTGCAGCAGGCAGGCGGCCTTGATGATGCGGCGGCGCTCTGGTCCGACGGCGCGGAAAATGGGCGCGATGAATTCGTACACCACCTTGCCGAAACCGGGCACGCGCGCGTCGCGGTACTCGGCGAAGGCGCAGGATTCCAGGAGCGGGTCGCGCTCGCGCAGGTGCGGCGGCATCTGCTCGTAGAGCAATCCCTCTCGGATGCCGTAGCTGGAAATCGCGATGTCGCGGGGTTTGAAGGTCTTGACCAGTTCGCGCAGTACCTCGGCCGCGACGGGCACCAGCGCGATCCGGCTGGAGGAGACGCCCGAAACCTCGCGCAGCGTGCCCTGGTCGTGCGCCTCGATGAATTTCACCGTCTCGCGCACCGACTTGGGCGTCATCCGGTATTCATGCAGCACATGCAACGGATAGCCCCGCCGCGCCATGTCGATCTTGGCGATGGCCCGCCAAGACCCGCCGACGAGAAAGAGGCGGTTCTTCTGTTCACCCATCTCGGCCTGCATGGACTGCAGGCGGTCGCGGATCAGCGCCTTTCGGGCCTTCTTGCCGCCCCTCATCTCGCGCAGCTTGAGCGGTCCGAGCGAGGATGTCACGCGCCGCCCGACCTCGCCGCCGTTGATCTCGGCCAGCTCCATCGACGAGCCGCCGATATCGCAAACGAGGCCGTACGAGCCGGGCCAGCCCAGCAGGACCCCCTGCGCCGAGAGGCGTGCCTCCTCCTGGCCGTCGATCACCCAGATCCTGATGCCGGTCTCGCGCTCGACCTCCTCGCAGAAGGCCGGGCCGTCCTCTGCGTCACGGACCGCGGCGGTGGCCACCGCCGTCAGCGGCCCGGTATCCATCGCGTCGCCAAGGTGGCGGAACCGGCGCATCGCGGCCAGCGCGCGCTGGCGGCCCTCGGGGTTGAGACGCCCCGTCTGCGACATGCCCGCGCCGAGGGCGCACATGATCTTTTCGTTGAAGAAGTATGCGGGGCTGCGGGCGGCGCCGTCGAACACCACCAGACGCACCGAGTTGGAGCCGATATCCACCACGCCGACCCGGTTGAGCCCGCGCGCCGACGCCTCGTCGAAAAGCGGGCGGCCGAACGGGCCCCAATCGGCGTCCGCGGCTTCGCTGTTGCCGTCCATCGAGCCCCCCAGAGGATCGTCTGTCCCCACGGTTATGCGCCAGCACCGCGGGGGCGTCAATCTGCCAACGGATCAAAGGGCTGGCTTGCGCTTGAGCGCGCGCACGTGGATCGAGATGGTGAATGGCACGATAACGGCGGCGAAAAATCTGCGCGATCTCCGCGGATGTGGCGGCGATGCCGCCCACTCCGAAAATGCCGGCGCTGGTGTCCGCGACAAGGAATGGCAGGGCGCGCGGACAGGAAGCGGCATGCCCCGATGCCGGCGAAGTCCCGCGGCCCTACTCCGCCGCGTGGGTCAGTTTGGGCACGTCCGCCGCGCCGGCCGTGCCGCGGCCCGACAGCGAGGGGTTTTCCATGAAGAAGCGGTGGCAGTTGAAGGCGAACTCGCCCTCGGGCCATTCGGCGCGGCGGAACTTGCCATCCGGCCCCATGACCCAGCTTTGCGCGACATCGGCCATGTTGGCGGCCATGATCTGCTCGGTGATCTGCGCCTTGACCGTTTCGTTGCGGATCTCGACCAGCGTCTCGACCCGGCGGTTGAGGTTACGCCCCATCCAGTCGGCCGAGCTGATGAAAACGCGCGCAACCCGGGAGGGCAGGCCCGCCCCGTTGCCGAAGCAGACGATGCGGGAGTGTTCGAGAAAGCGCCCGACAATGGATTTCACCCGGATGTTCTCGGACAGCCCCTTGACACCCGGGCGCAGGCCGCAGATGCCGCGCACCACGAGGCTGATCTGCACGCCGGCCGCGCTGGCGCGGTAAAGCGCGTCGATGACCTCGGGTTCGATCAGCGAGTTCATCTTGGCCCACATGACGGCGGGCCGGCCGGCGCGGGCGTGGGCGATCTCGGCTTCGATATGTTCCAGCAGCGTGGATTTGAGCGTGTGGGGCGATATGGCGAGGTTTTCCAGCGAGTCGGGCCGGGCGTAGCCGGACAGGTAGTTGAAGACCTTTGTGGCATCGCGCCCGAGCGCGGGATCACAGGTGAAAAAACTCAGGTCGGTGTAGATCTTGGCGGTAATCGGGTGATAGTTGCCGGTGCCGTAATGGGTGTAGGTCACCAGCCCGTCGCCCTCGCGCCGGACGACGGTGGAGATCTTGGCGTGGGTCTTCCAGTCGATGAAGCCATAGACGACATGCGCGCCTGAGCGTTCCAGCCGGCGCGACTGGCGGATATTGGCGGCCTCGTCGAAACGTGCCTTGAGCTCGACCAGCGCCATCACGGATTTGCCGTCCTCGGCCGCCTCGCACAGGGCTTCGACGATGGGCGATTTCTCGGAGGTGCGGTAAAGCGTCTGCTTGATGGCCACCACGTCGGGGTCCCGCGCGGCCTGGTTGAGGAAGCGCACCACCATGTCGAACGTCTCGTAGGGGTGGTGCAGCAGCATGTCCTTTTGCCGGATGGCGGCGAACATGTCGCCGTCATGGTCCTGCACCCGTTCCGGCACGCGCGGGGTAAAGGCCGGCCAGAGCAAATCGTGCCGCTCGTCGAGGACGAGTTCCTTGAGGTCGGCCACGCCGATCATGCCATCGATCTCGACGACTTCCTCGGGGCCGACATGCAGCTCGCGCATGATGGTGTCGCGCAGCGCGGCGGGCGCGCCGGCCGAGATCTTCATGCGCACGACCTCGCCCCGGCGGCGGCGCTTGAGCGCGACCTCGAACTCGCGCACGAGGTCCTCGGCCTCTTCCTCGACTTCGAGATCGCTGTCGCGCAGCACGCGGAATGTACAGTAATCCTGGCAGCGGTAGCCGGGGAAAAGGCTGTCGAGATGCAGCAGCAGGAGTTCCTCGAGCGGGAGGGCGCGATGCGTTCCCTCGGGCGCGGGCAGCGTGATGAAACGGTCTACCTGTTGCGGGATCGGCAACAGCGCCTGCAGCGCGCGGCCGTCGGACTTGCGTTCAAGCTGGAGGGCCAGCGAGAAGCCGAGATTGGGGATGAACGGGAAGGGGTGCGCCGGGTCGATTGCCAGCGGCGAAAGCACCGGGAAGACCTGGTCGAGAAAGGCCTGCGCAAGGTAGGCGCGGTCGTCCTCGGACAGGGCGTCACGCGTCAGGATCGAGATGTTCTCCGCCTCCATCTCGCGGCGCAGCTCGGCAAGTATTTTCTGCTGGCTTTTCAGCAGGCGGCGCGCGTCCTCGTCGATTAGCACGAGCTGCTCGGCGGGGGTCAGGCCGTCGGCGCCACGGGTCGTGCGGCCCTCGCGGGCCAGCTCGCGCAGGCCGGCGACGCGCACGTTGTAGAACTCGTCGAGGTTGGTGGCCGATATCGACAGGAACCGCAGCCGCTCCAGCAGCGGGACGCGGGGGTTCTCCGCCTCTTCAAGCACACGCCAGTTGAAGCCGAGCCAGCTGAGTTCACGGTTGAAGAAACGCCCCGTGCCCTCGATGTCGAGATCGGGCATCTCGACCGGGTCGGGCATGGGGGAATTCAGGAAATCGGCCGTTAACATGCTGCTCTTTTTCATTGGTCATTGTGAAAATCAGGTGACGGAGTGTGCCGTCACGGGGCCGTCTTGTCCAGCAACTCACGCGCGAGTGCCTGCGTGACGGGCCGGCGCGTGGCGAGCGCCGCGCGGTCCAGCCGGTCGACGATGTCGCGGGCGGCCCCGAACGAACGGTCCATGCGGCGGACGAGATAGGGGATGGTGGACGGCCTTGGCACGAGCTGGCGGTCGGAGAAAAGCTTCATCATCACGGCGGCGAGCAGCTGGTCATCCGGCGGGGCGATGCGCACGGCAGGGGTGCCCTGCATGCGGCTGGCCAGATCGGGCAGGGCGAGCGGCCAGCGGTTGGGCGGGGCGCTGGCGGTGAATAGCATGGCCTGCCCTTCCGCCAGCGCGAGGTTGTGCAGGTGGAAAAGCGCATCCTCGGCGGGCGCGTCGCCGGCGATTGTATCGCAGTCCTCGACCGCAACCGGCGCGCTGGCGAGACGGGGTATGTCGGCTGCTGCCACGTCACGGGCCGGGATGATCTCGGCGCCGCTGAGCGCCGCCCAGACATGGGCCAGATGGGTCTTGCCCGCGCCCGGGGGCCCGACGAGCACGAGCTTGCGCGCCGGCCAGCCCTGCCATTGCTCGATCATCGCCACGGCGTCGGCATTGGCCGGCGAGACGAAGAAATCCTCGCGCCCGAGCGCGGGACGCGCCGGGAGGTCGAAGCTCAGCTGCTGGGGCATCACTCTGTGTCTTTCTCAGAGATTCCGCGGTACAGGCGGCTGTCCTTGTACTGCGACACGGCAAAGCGTGTCAGCACGCCGATGGCGGCGGCGACGGGTACCGCGACGAGCATTCCCACGAATCCGAAAAGCGCGCCGAAGACCGACAGCGCGAAGATCAGCCAGACCGGGTGCAGCCCGACCGACCCGCCCACCAGCTTGGGGGTGAGAAAGTTGCCCTCAGCGACCTGGCCCAGAACGAATATGCCGGCGACAAGGCCGATGTTCAGCCACTCGCCCCAGAACTGGAACAACGCCAGCCCGATGGCCAGCGCCCCCCCGAAGAGGGCGCCGACATAGGGAATGAAGGTGATCAGGCCCGCCACTGCCCCGACGACCAGCCCGAACTGCAATCCAACCAGCATCAGCGCCACGGCGTAGTAGGTGCCAAGGATCAGGCAGACCGTGCCCATGCCGCGCACGAACCCGGCAAGCACGGTATCGATCTCGCGCGCGAGGTGGCGTATCACCGGCGCGTGGTCGCGCGGCAGAAGCGTGTCGATTTCGCCCACCATCCTGTCCCAGTCGTAGAGCAGGTAGAAGGCCACGACCGGCACCACCACCACGATGACCATGATGTTGATGACCGAGGCGGCCGAGTTCAGCACGCCCTGCAAGACCTGCCCGCCCTTGCTGCGGATCGTTTCCCCTAGCGATATCAGGGATTTGCGCAGGGTGGAATCCTCGTCGACGATCTGCGGGAAGCGCTCGGTCAGGAAGCCCTGCAGATCCTGGAAGAGCTGCGGCACGGTGTTGAACAGCGTGATCGTCTGGTTGATCAGCGTGGGGATGACGAGAAGGGCCATGATCACGAAGATCAGCACGGTCACGAGCGTGATCAGTGTCACCGCCACCGCCCGGGACGCCCCCATGCGTTGCAGCCGGTCCGCGACGGGGTCCAGGAAATAGGCAATCGCCCCGCCCATCACGAAGGGCAGGATCACGTCGCCGAGGAACCACATCGCCACGAGGAACACGGCGCACGCGATGCCCCAGTATTTCAGTTGTTTCTCGGCGGGCAATGCCATTCGGACGCCTTTGCTGTGTCGCCACCAACACATTGCCCATGCGCGGCCGGGTTGCAAGGCTTGGCCGCGCATGGCGGCGATGGTGTGTCGTTGGAAGTGTCAGTGAACGCGCACGCCCTGCCGGTCCAGCTCTGCCTGCACGGCGGCGATGTCGACCGCGTCGGGCGCGCGCCGGTCCCGCAGGGACAGGGCCGCCGCCACGCCGGCGCCCTGTCCGGCAACCGCGCAGCAGGCCATGTTGCGCGTGGCGGCGTGTGCGATCCGGTCGCCGCCGATGGCCCGCCCCGTGACGAGGAGGTTCTCGACGCCGCGGGGCAGCATGGCACGGTAGGGGATCTGCATGTAACGCCCGGTAGTGGGCAGGATCAGGACACCGTAGCCGTCGATGAACTCGGGGTAGATGCCGATCGTGTCCTCGAACCGGCCCTGATCGCGCGCGTCCTGTTCGGTCATGTTGTAGGCGGCGTCGATCTTGCGCGTGTCGCGGATACCTATGGTCATGCCGAAATTGCGCAGCCGCGCCGCGTCGCAGCCCGGCGTGTAGGCGCGCAGCGCGTCGATGGCCATCATGGCCTGCCTGCGCCCCTCGATCTCGAAGCGGGTGAGGCTGTCAGGGTCGGTGCCGTCGCAGCCGGCAAGATGAATGAGGTTCATGTAGGTCATCTCGCCCGAATCGTGGACGGCGCCCCACGTCCCCCCGATGGTGTTCAGATGCGCCGGGATGACCCCGTCGCGGATGGCCTGGGCGAACGGCTTGCCGAGGAACGGCGAGTAGAGCTCGTCCTCCTTGCCGTCGGTCTCGACCTGCCATTCGCCGGTGGACCAGTCGGCGTAGGTTTGCGGATCGTCCTTGACCCCGCGCAGGAACGCGGCCTTGTCCACGCCCGCGATGTGGAACATGACCGAGGCAGCCTGCATCTCCTCGACCGGCGTCTTTCGGCAGGGCGCCCCCATGGCGTGCGCCACGTCGGCATCTCCGGTCGCGTCGATCACGCGCTTGGCGAGGATGGCCTCGCGCCCGGCTTTCGATTCGACGATGACCCCGGCGATGGCGTCGCCGTTCCGTACCGGGGCAACGAACTGGCGGTGCAGCATCGGCTGAACGCCCGCCTCCTCCACCAGCCGGTCGGCGACGAGCTTGAATCCCTCGCTGTCCAGCTCGTAGCTGAGAGACTGGCTTTCCGGGACGGCCGCGCCCATGGCCTTGGCCCGGTCCTCGAACTCGCGCCCGATGCCGCCGGCCTCCACCGTGGCCTCGTGACGGTACCACGCGAAGCCCTCGACCCCCACGGCGGTGATGTTTCCGCCCATGCAGCCGAAGCGTTCCAGCAGCGTGACCTCGGCGCCCGCCCGCGCCGCCGCCAGCGCGGCCGACAATCCGCCGGGGCCGGACCCCACGACAAGAACATCGGTGCGGTGGATAACCGGGGTTTCGCGGGCCGGTTCGTGAATGGCGCCTGTCATCGCGTGGTCTCCCTGTGCCGTGGGTGGGGTGCGTGCGATGGGTGCTGGTTTTTGATCGGCGGGTCAATCAAGAAAACGCCGTGCGCCACGGCGTTCCCCATTGTCCGATTGCCTGCGCCGCGGCAATGGCTTAGACCGCCGGGGACGCACCCCTGATGACAAGAGCTGAAGAGAGCCCGAAATGCGCCTGTCCCGTTACTTTCTGCCCGTGCTCAAGGAAAACCCCGCCGAGGCGCAGGTCGCCAGCCACCGGCTGATGCTGCGGGCGGGGATGATCAAGCAGGCCGCCGCCGGCATCTACTCGTGGCTGCCTCTGGGCTTCAAGGTGATGCGCAAGATCGAGAATATCGTTCACGAGGAGCAGGCACGCGCCGGGCATATCGCGATCCAGATGCCCGTGCTGCAATCGGCCGATCTGTGGCGAGAGAGCGGGCGGTATGACGACTACGGCGAGGAAATGCTGCGCATGCAGGACCGGCACGGCCGGGACATGCTGTATACCCCGACGGCCGAGGAGCTGGTCACCGATATCTTCCGCGCCCATGTGGGCAGCTACCGTGATCTGCCGCTCACGCTCTACCAGATCCAGTGGAAGTTCCGCGACGAGGTCCGCCCCCGCTTCGGCGTGATGCGCGGGCGCGAATTCCTGATGAAGGACGGCTACAATTTCGACCTCACGCGGGAGGACGCGTTGCACGCCTACAACCGCCATCTCGTGAGTTACCTGCGCACCTACGAGCGGATGGGGCTGCAGGCGATCCCGATGCGCGCGGAAAGCGGACCCATCGGCGGCGACGACACGCACGAGTTCCTCGTGTTGGCCGAGACCGGCGAGTCCGAGGTGTTCTATGACAGCGAGATCACCGAGCTGAAGTTCGGCGACCGCGACATCGATTACGACAGCGTGGATCAGTGCCAGGCGGTTATGGAGGAATTCACCAGCCGCTACGCCCGCACCGATGACACCCACGACGAGGCGATATTCCAAGAGCGTGTTCCCCAGGAGCGGCGCCGGCACGGGCGCGGCATCGAGGTGGGCCAGATCTTCTATTTCGGCACCAAGTACTCCGAGCCGATGGGGGCGACCGTGCAGGACCGGGACGGCAACACGGTGCCCGTGCACATGGGCAGCCACGGCATCGGCGTCAGCCGGCTTGTCGGCGCGATCATCGAGGCCAGCCACGACGACAAGGGCATCGTCTGGCCCGAGGGGGTGACGCCGTTCCATGTGGGGATCGTGAACCTCAAGCAGGGCGACAGCGCCGCGGACGCGGCATGCGAGCAGATGTACAAGGCGATCGAGGATCTCGGGCTGGAGCCGCTTTACGACGATACAGACGAGCGCGCGGGCGGCAAGTTCGCCACGATGGATCTGATCGGCCTGCCTTGGCGGATCACGGTCGGTCCGCGGGGGCTGAAGAACGGGGTGGTGGAACTTACCAGCCGCCGGACCGGCGAGAGCGAAGAGCTCCCCCCGGAAAAGGCGGTGGAGAAGGTCGCGGCGATATACGCGCCGCATCATCCCCATGTGAAGAGGGTGGAACCCATGGCCAAGCGGGCGTTCCACACGTGGATGTAAGGTGCCCCGTGACCGCGCGCTCCGGACCTGACGTCGCCGTTCATATGGCCCCCTGACCCCGAGGTTTCCCGTGGCCGCCAGCCCCGCCCCCTTTGCACGCTTCGAATGGATGATCGCCTGGCGCTACCTGCGGGCCAAGCGGGCCGAGGGTGGCGTGTCCGTCATGACATGGATCAGCCTTGTCGGCATCACGCTGGCGGTGTTCGCGCTGATCGCCACGCTGTCGGTCAGGTCGGGCTTTCGGGCGGAATTCGTGGACACGATCCTTGGCGCCAACGCGCATGTCACCGTCTACAACGCGGGCAAGGCCGATCCGCAAAGCGGACGGATCGACCGTACCATAGAGGATTTCCGCGCGATGGCCGAGCGTGTGCGCGACGTGCCGGGGGTGACGCGGGTGGCGCCGCTCGTCAAGGGGCAGGTGATGGCCACGGCGCGCGACCGCAATACCGGGGTGGAGGTGTTCGGGATCGCGCCGGAAGACCTGCAAACCATTCCGCGGATCGCCGACCCCGAGACGGCGCGCGGTGACCTGGGCAGCTTCCCCCGCGGGATCGCTATCGGCGCGGGGGTTGCGCGAGAGTTGAACGTGGGCGTGGGCGACAGCCTCAAGCTGATCTCGCCCAACGGCGTCAAGACGGCGTTCGGCACCAGCCCGCGGGTCAACGCCTATGATGTCGTCTACATCTTCCGGGCGGGCCGCTATGACATCGACCGCGTGCGCGTCTACCTGCCCTTCGAGGAGGCGCAGAGCTTCTTCAACCGGGAGGGGCGCGCCGATGAGCTGGAGGTGATGGTCGACACGCCAGAGAAGGTCGAGGCGATGGCGCTCGACATCATGGCGGCGGCGGGCGCGCGGGCGCAGGTCTGGACATGGAAGGACGCCTCGGGCGGCTTCCTGCGGGCGCTGGAGGTCGAGGACAACGTGATGTTCGTGATCCTGTCGATCCTCGTGCTGATCGCGGCGATGAACATCACCAGCGGCCTGATCATGCTGGTCAAGAACAAGGGGCGCGACATTGGCATCCTGCGCACCATGGGGCTCACGGAGGGGGCGGTGCTGCGCGTCTTCTTCATCTGCGGGGCGTTCACGGGTCTGATCGGCACGGTTTGCGGGGTGGTGCTGGGGTGCCTGTTCGCCGTCTACATCGACCCGATATTTTCTTTCGTGAACGTCATGATGGGCGGGCAGGTCTGGGATCCGTCGATCCGCGGCATCTATCACCTGCCGGCGAAGCTGGAGCTTCGCGACGTGGGCGCGGCGGTGGCGCTGTCGCTCGGGCTGAGCTTTGTCGTCACCATCTTTCCTGCCCGTCGGGCGGCGCGGATGAACCCGGTGGAGGCGTTGCGCTATGAATGAAGCGATGCTGCACCTGTCGGGGATCGAGAAGGTCTACAACCGTGGCCAGAAGGGCGAAGTGCGCGTGCTGCGCGGTGCCGAGCTGTCGCTTGCGACGGGGGAAATGGTGGCGCTGGTGGCGCCTTCGGGCGCGGGCAAGTCAACGCTGCTGCACATCGCCGGTCTGCTGGATGTCCCCGATTCCGGCAAGGTCGAGATCGGCGGCGAGGACATGTCGGGCCTGTCCGACCGTCGCCGCACCATCGCCCGCCGGCGCGAGGTCGGCTTCGTCTACCAGTTTCATCACCTGCTGCCGGAATTCTCTGCCGAGGAGAATATCGTTCTGCCACAACTCGCCGACGGCGCAACACGGTCGGCGGCGGCAGCACGGGCCCGCGACCTGCTGGATCGCGTGGGCATTGCCGACCGGGCGGGCCACCGCCCGTCCGCGATGTCGGGGGGCGAGCAGCAGCGCGTGGCCTTCTGCCGCGCGCTGGCCAACCGGCCGCGGCTGTTGCTGGCCGACGAGCCCACCGGAAACCTCGATCCCGCCACATCGGACAAGGTTTTCGACACGCTGGTGGAGCTGGTCCGCGACACCGGGCTTGCGGCGCTCATCGCCACGCACAACCTCGACCTGGCGGCACGGATGGACCGGGTGGTCAAGCTGGATGCCGGACGGGTGGTCGCGGGCTGACCCCTCTGCTTGTGCCGCGGCTCGACTCGCGCCATGATCGGCAGCGGCATAACGAAGGTTGATCCAAATGTGCCCGATCCTTGGCCGCTCTCCGGGTGCGCCGCATGCGAAGATCCATGACTGGTGGCCGCCGCCGCGGCGGACCGCCCGCAATTCGCATGACTGACACACCCGAAGACCAAGGATTTTACCATGGATGTCCAAATACTTGCCGAGGCCGGCATGGTCGAGCTGTGCTGGCCCGACGGAACGCGCGGCCGGTTTCCGCATATCTGGCTGCGTGACAACGCCCCCGAGGGCTTTCACCCGGAAACGCGCGAGCGGGTTTTCGACCTGCTGGGCGTGCCGTCCGACATCGCACCCAAGAGTGCTTTTGTTGACGCCGGGGCGCTCTTGCTGGAATGGCCCGATGGCGCGCGCAGCCGTTTCGACCTCGACTGGCTCAAGGCGCATGTGCCCGGCCGCCCCGTGACCGATCCCGCGGACGTAGAGCCGGTGATCTGGCGGGCGGCGTCCGGGGCGGCGGCGATCCCGCGCGCCGAGGCGCAGGAATTGCTGGAGTCCGATGCCGCGCTTGCCGACTGGCTGAGGCGCACGCGCGCCCGCGGCCTGTCAATCGTGCAGGGGCTGGCCGACAGCACGGAGGCCGGCATGGACGTCGCGCGGCGCATCGGCTTCCTACGCGAGACGAACTTTGGACGGACCTTCCAGGTGAAATCCAAGAAGGCGCCGAACAACCTCGCCTACACCGCCGACGCGCTGCCGCTGCACACCGATCTGGCCAACCAGGAGCTGCCGCCGGGCTGGCAGTTCCTGCACTGTCTCGTCAACGCGGCCGAGGGCGGCGGATCGGTCTTTGCAGACGGCGTTGCCATGGCCGAGGATCTGCGTGTGGCCGACCCCGAGGCGTTCGAGCTGCTCAGCACCGTGTCGGTGCCGTTCCGGTTTCACGATGACAGCCACGACATTCGCCGCCGCCAGTACGTCATCACGTTGGACGACACCGGCGCGGTGAGCGAGATCTGCTACAACGCGCACCTCGCTGCGGTGTTCGACATGGACCCCGAGGTGCTGCAGGCGTATTACCGCGCCTACCGGGCCTTCATGGGGATGACGCGCGACCCGGCCTACCAGGTTACGCTGATGCTGAACGCGGGCGAAATGGCGGTTTTCGACAACCGGCGCGTTCTGCACGGACGGGCGGCGTTCGACCCGTCGACCGGCGCGCGCCACCTGCATGGCTGTTACGTCGATCGGGGCGAGTTCGACAGCCGGCTGCGGGTGCTTGCGCAGGCGGGCTGACCCGGTGCGCACGGCGTTGCGCGCATGCTGAAGCAAGGTTCAGAAGGTTTGAATTGACCTTGCGGACGCGGATGCCCAACCTGCCGAGACCCCGCCAAAAGGAGATCGGCATGGTCGCGGTACCGCTGGAAGAGATCGAACGCGTCACGGGCGCGGCATTGACGCGTCACGGCGCAGCACTCTGGGTGGCCGAGGAGGTCGCCCGCGCCGTGGCGCAGGCCGAAGGGTTGGGCAACCGCATCTGCGGTCTGTACTACCTCGAAAGCTATTGCCGGCAGTTGACCAACGGCCGGGTCAAGGGCGCGGTCGAGCCGCAGGTGAGCCGGCCGCGCCCCGGCGCCGTGGTGGTGGACGCGCAGTTCGGTTTCGCCCAGCCCGCCTTTGCCCGGGGCCTGCCGGACGCGGTGGCGGCGGCCCGGGAATGCGGGGTGGCGAGCCTTGCCATCGCGCATGCCCACACCTGCACCTCGCTTGGGTACTTCACCGACCGGATTGCCCGCGAGGGGCTGATCGCGCTTGGAATGACCAATGCCTCGCCCATCGTCGCCCCGCCGGGCGGAAAGACGCGGGTGATTGGCACCAACCCGATCTCGTTCGCGGTGCCCGACGGGGCAGGTGGCGTGGCCATGCTGTTCGATCAGTCCACCACGACGGTCGCCCTGGGCAAGATCACCATGGCCAAGGCGGCGGGCGATCCGATCCCCGAGGGCTGGGCGGTGGATGCCGAAGGTCGGCCAACCACCGACCCCGAGGCGGCGCTCGGCGGGTCACTTGTCAGTATGGGCGGCTACAAGGGATGGGGGTTCGGGCTGATGTGCGAACTGCTGGCCGCGGGCATGACCGGGAGCCGCGCAAGCGCCGACATCGAACCGCTCAAGGCCCCGGAAGGCGACCCGCACGACATCGGCGATTACTACCTGCTGATGGATCCCGGTGTCTCGGAGGGGGCGTTCCATGACCGGTTGGCGCGGGTGGCCGGCGCGGTGGCACGGGACGAGGGCGCGCGGATGCCGGGGCAGGGGCGCGCGCCGTCGAACCCCGCGGAACTGGATGATGCGGCGTGGGCGCAGGCGCGGGACCTGGCAGGCCTCTGACGCGCATCAGCGCAGTTGCCGGCGTGTACGCGGCCAGTTGCGCGCGGCCCGCTGGATGATCTCGCGGCTTTCGCTTGCGGTATAGCCCTCTATCAGGATGCGGCGACCGCGCCGTATGGCCAGATGGACGTCGTAGATTTCCGTTTCCGTAAGGTTGCGGAATGCCTCGACGCTGAAGCGGCGCGGAACGAGGTCGCTCGGGTCGGGCTCCTCGAGATCCTGTGCGGTCAGCGCGGTCGCCGGCAGCGTGGCCAGCATGACCCAGGCGATGAGCGCGCGGCGTGTCGGAACGGGTGTCATGATCGCAATCCTCCTTGCGCGTCATAATCTGGCGTTCGCGGGGACAAGTTTCAAACCCTTGCGTGTCAAGAAATGGTACGGGGGCCACGGGTTGCATGATCGAGATCAAGGTCCGGTCGGTCGGGCCTGCTTAGCTGGTACCGGACGGGATGGAGGACGGTATGAAGCTTGGCTGGGCCGCGGTCATTTTGACACCTATGCTCGTGGCGTGTGCCGTGAAGAGCCCGCCGGACGTGGCCCGTGGCAAGGTGCTCTACACCGAGAACTGCGCCGTCTGTCACGGCCTTGATGGCCGCGGCGGGGGTGTTCTCGCGGATCACCTGCCGATGCAGCCGGCGGACCTGACCGGTCTCGCGGGGCGTAATGATGGCGCGTTCCCGTGGAGCGATGTCATGGCCAAGGTGCACGGCTACGAGGGCCGGGCCGAGGTGATGCCCGAATTCGGGACGGTACTTGCAGGTCCGACCGTGATGTGGCGGGATGAGTACGGCACGCGGATCGAAACGCCCATCGGCCTTTTGTCGTTGGCGCATTACCTGGAGTCGATCCAGGAGTGAGGAGGAGGACAGACATGGTCAAGCAGCTGTGGACCGCGCTGGCGGCGCTTGTCGTGGCAGCGCCGGCTTTGGCCGACGCCGACATCCAGGCTGGGCGCGAGACGTACTGGCGCTACTGTTCCAGTTGCCACGGCGAGGACGCCGATGGCAACGGCCCCATGCGACCCGTGTTGATGGTGCCTCCCGAGGATCTGACCGTTCTGTCGGAGGAGAATGGGGGCGTGTTCCCGCTCAGGCGCGTGGTCGAAAGGATCGACGGCCGTGACCCGCTGGTGTCTCATGGCAGCGAGATGCCGGTCTACGGCGATTTCTTCCGCGAAGGCGGGCGCATCCGGCTGGAGACCAAGGATGGCGAGAAGATCCGCACCAGCGGCGTCGTGGCCGATCTGGTGGCCTATCTCGAAGCGATCCAGGGCAACTGAGGCGCGAATATTGATCCGGCGGGGGACGCCGTGCGCATGACCCGCAGGAGGTATGTCATGGGACGCTACATTGCCGCTATCCTCTTTCCGCTATTGCTGGCGCTGCCGGCCGCGGCCAACGAGGACATCCAGCGCGTCATCTCGGAGCAGATCGACGCCTTTCAACAGGACGATTTCGAACGGGCCTTCACCTATGCCAGCCCGACGATACGGCGTTTGTTCCGCACGCCGGAGCGGTTCGGCCAGATGGTTCGGCAGGGCTACCCGATGGTCTGGCGCCCGGCCGAGGTGGAATTCCTGTCCGTCGAGCAAAGGCCACGGGGTCTGTGGCAGAACGTGCTGATCCGTGACGGGGACGGCGCGCTGCACATCCTGGAATACCAGATGGTGCAGGACCGGGGGCGGTGGCTGATCAACGCGGTGCGCGTGCGCAAGGCACCTGCCGGCACGGCCTGACCCGCCCGATCGCGGCATGCGGACAAACGGGCGACCGCGTGTTGCGCCGGGGCCGCGCGCCGGGCTGAACAAGCCTTAACCGGCCCTTCGTACTTCCCTTTTCCGCCGGCGGCGCCGTCCGCCGGGACGAGTGCAAATCGTGACATCCGGGCTGGCCGTTCGCGCCGCGGATGCGGAAAGGGAATGCGATGAACAAGGCAATAACCGATGGCATCAGTTTCATGCCGCCGCCATTCGCGGACGGGCTGGACGTCTGGTCGAGCGGCAACGGCACGCCGGGCTCGGACACCTACGACAACTCCGCCGACGCGGCGTTCGTGCCGTCGGACGCCGATTTCGGCGGGGCGCTGGAGTTGTTGAAGTCGCAGAACACGATGCGGCTGCGCTTCATGGGGCAGACGCCGCTCATCCCTGGCTGTTACCTGCGCGTGAAAGCGCGGGTGAAGGCGCTCAGCGGCGCGTTGCCTGATGTGCGCATCGCCGGATGGGCCGGGGATTCGGGCGGAACACACGTGCCCGGCCTGACCGAAACCGGGCCGTCCGTGGCGCTGACCGCCTATGGCGAGGTCGTCGAGGTGGCGGCGATCGTGGGATCGGGCGCGCGCGAGGGCGTGGATATGCCGTGGGGGACGACGACGGCCTACGGCCATCTCGGGCTGGACCTGACGGGCCCCAACGGTGGCGTGGTACGGGTTGACGACATCGTGATCGAGGATGTCACGCGTTTTTTCCTGCGCGACATGCTCAGCGTCGTCGACGTGCGTGATTTCGGGGCCTTGGGCGATGGCGTGACCGATGACGCGCCGGCCTTCGAGGCGGCCGATGCCGCCGCGGCCGGGCGCGACGTGCTGGTGCCGGAAGGCACGTATTTCCTTGGCGACAGCGTGACGCTGCAGAACCGCGCCCGGTTCGATGGTACGGTGACGATGCCGGATGACAAGGTTCTGACGCTGAACCGCAATTTCGACCTGCCCGGCTATATCGACGCATTCGGTGACGGCGAATTGGCGTTCCGCAAGGCGTTCCAGTCGCTCGTGACCGGTCCCGATCACGTCGAGCTGGATCTGGCGGGCCGCAAGGTCGACCTGCGCGAACCCGTCGACCTGGGTTCGGCCGCGCCGGGGGTGAGCAACTTTTCCCAGCGACGGGTCATCACCAACGGACAGTTCTCGGCGGTGCCGGGCGCGAACTGGGATACCGAGACGGTGACGTCGCAGGCCACCTATGATCCGGATATGCCGTTCGAGCTGCGCAATGTCGCCAATGTCGCCAACGTGCCGGTCGGGGCGCTGGTCGAGGCGCCGGGCGTGGGGCGCGAGGTGTATGTCCGCTCGCGCAACGTGGGGGCCGAGACGCTGGAGCTGAGCCGCCCGCTTTATGACGCGCAGGGCACGCAGGGCTACACCTTCCGCCGGTTCAAGTACATGCTGGATTTCAGCGGCTTCGAGAAGCTCTCGAAATTCGCCATCGCCGACGTGGATTTCCTGTGCCGCGGCCATTGCAACGCGATCCTGCTGGCGCCACGGGGCGTTGGGTTTCATCTGCGCGATTGCTGGATCACGCGCCCGCGCGAGCGGGGCGTGTCCAGCCCCGGAGAGGGGTGCCAGGGGATGATGGTCGATCGCTGCCAGTTCCTGTCCAACGAGACGAGCCTTCTGGTGCCGGACCGGCAATCGGTCGCGCTGAACACCAACGGCAACGACGTCAAGATCCGCGACAACCGCGCCCCCTTCTTCCGCCATTTCGCGGTGATCGGCGGCACCAGTTCGGTGATCCTGGGCAATCACATCTTCCAGGGCGACAACGCGGACCCCGGCCCGCGCACGGCAGGGATCGTGATGGCGCATACCAACTCGCGCGCCACGATCGGCAACAACTACATCGACAACTGCTCGATCGAGTGGACCAACGAGCATGACGAGGCGCCGGCGTTCTCCAGCGAGTTCTCGTTCAGCCAGATGAGCATCACCGGCAACAATTTCCTCGCCATCGGCGCGGCGCCGTCGTTCCGCTTCCTTGTCGTGAAACCGTACGGGACCGGGCATTTCATCACCGGGCTGACGGTGACGGGAAACAGCTTTCGCCTGATCGCCGGCAACATCGGGCGGGTCGAGCAGATCGACACCAGCTTTGCCGAGCTGGATTTCAGCCGGTTCCGGAACATCACCTTTGCCAACAACGCGTTCAACAACGTGGAAACGCCCGTCGAGAGCCCGCTGGTGATGACGCATTCCGAGGCCAGCCCCCAGCCCGTCTGGATCGTGCAACCGTTTCCAAAGCTGCCATTCAACGGGTGGGTCCGGACGGTGGAGTCCGTCGTGCCGCAGGGGCCGATCCGCGACAACAACGGCGAGACGTATTTCGGGATGCCCTACTACAGGGCGCAACAGGGCCCGAACAACGACTGGGCGCGGCTATATTGGGAAAAGGCGGTCGAAGGCGCCGTCACGTTGCGCCTGCGGATCGATAACCCGGTTTGACCCGAGGGGCGGGTGATCTCAGAAACCTTGCCATAGCCCGAGGTTGAGCTTGACGTCATCGAAACCGACGATCCCGGCCGTCACCCCGAGGAGGATGTGGCGGCCCCCCGACCGTTCGAAGGCGTAGCTGGGCGCCAGCTTGACGTAGGGGGAGGCGTCACCGGGTGCCGCCATCTGCACCTGCACCAACCACTTGTCGTCCGCCCCCGTGTCAGCACCCACGGTCAGGTCCATCTCGAGCCGACCCTCGAGTTCCTCGAACACCACCGCGCGGGCGTCGAGCGCGACCCAGCCGGCGTTCTGCCCCAGCTCCATTCCCCGGCCGACGGAAACCCCCGGGCGCAGCGCCGCCTGCTCGTCGACCATGCCGATCCCGATTTCGTAGGCCAGCCGTGTCGCGGCGCCGTCACCGGGCCGGTCGTGCCACCGCAGGAATGCGAGCGCCTTGTTCGCATCCGTTTCGGACAGGCCGAGGTCGACCCCGGCCGTGCGCCCGCCGCCCAGCCCGTGCTCGACGTAGAGCGTGGAGTAAAGGCCGGTGCCGTCACCCCTGTCGCCCTCGACCGAAAAGCTGAGGTGTGAGTCACCCTCCGGCAGAGGCCATGCCCCGGCATCTGCGCGCGCGGCGATCAGTACAAGCGGGGCCAGAATGCGTAACACGTTCATCTCGTGCTGATCCTGCCCCTGCGTGGTAAACGGGAGGTTAACACCGGGCGGGCACGCATGGGCAATTTGGGCGTTGCCCCGGCAGGCGGGGCTGTTAGGCTTGGGGTCACAGGAGGAATGCGGATGCCCACGATCTCCAAGTCGAAGAGTTGTCAGACCGTCATCACCACATTCGAGATGACGCCGGGAACCTGCCAGGATCTCATCGACGAACTCACCGCCGCCTATGACGAGTTCATCTCGCAGCAGCCCGGCTTCATCGCGGCGGGGCTTCATGTGAACGACGCGCAGACGCGCATCGCGAACTACTCGCAATGGGAGCGGCGAGAGGATTTCCTCGCCATGCTCCGCAGCGACGAGATGCGCCGCCGCAACCGGCGGATCAACGAACTGTGCAAGAGTTTCGAGCCGGTCATGTACGACGTGGCCGCCACATTCGATTGAGCTCGCTGCGAAACAGGCGCCGCCCCGAGACGGAAACCGCACCAGAGGACGTGCGGGGCGAGTTGCGCGCGTTACGGCGCGAGCTGGCCCGGCTGAATTCTCACGGTTTCATCCGGATGCATGATTCGCTGCCGCGGGTTCTGGCCTTCAATTTCGCCCGGGGTCTGGTGTTCGGCCTTGGTACGGTCTTGGGTGCCTCGGTGCTGCTGTCGGTGGTGGCGTGGTCCCTGTCGCAGGTCGAGTTCCTGCCCATAATCGGGGAGTGGGCGGCCGAGATCGCCCGCCAGATGGAATCCGCGGCCGAACAGTAGACGACCGGCGGCGCGGAGTTGGCTGATCCAGGTCAATGTGCCGTGCGCCGCGCCGTGAAAAGATGTGTTCAACCAACCAAGAAAGGCCCTTGCAAGATGTACAGCCATGTCCTCGTTCCCATTTCATTCGACGAAGACCGGGATGCCGCCGGCGCAGTCGAGGTCGCCCGCCGTCTTGTCGGCGAGGACGGCCAGATCACGCTCCTGCATGTCATGGAGCAGATACCGTCCTACGCGATATCCTACATGCCGCCGGAGTATCTCGAGGAAAGCCGCAACGCCATCATGACCGAGCTCGGCGAAATGGCCGACAAGCTGCCCAATGCCACCGGGCTGGTCATCGACGGGCATTCGGGGCGGACGATCCTCGACTGGGCTGGTGAGAACGATGTCGACTGTATCGTGATCGCCAGCCATCGCCCCGGCATGCAGGATCTCCTGCTGGGCAGCACCGCCAGCCAGGTCGTGCGGCACGCGCCCTGCGCGGTGCACGTGGTGCGCTGAAGGATGTGAACCGTGTCGAACAAGGGAGGAACGAAATGCGAAACGTGATTCTGGCCGCCGGCATCGCCCTGCTGGCGGCGGCGGCGACGGCGCAGGAACCGGTGAACATCCGGCCCGACATGCCCACCGTCACCGTGGACACGCCGGACGGTCCGGCCGAGATCGGGCGCGTGCAAGACAACGCGAACGCGCTGGACGGCGATTGGGCACGGACCTCGCGCCCGTGCCCGCCGTTCTGCATCCAGCCGATGACCCCCGCGGAAGGGGTGACGACCATCGGCGAGCTGGAGCTGCTGGAAATGCTGGAGGACCCCGAGGCGATCGTCGTTGACAGCCGCACACGCGAATGGTTCGCCGGCGGCTCGATTCCGGGGGCGGTGAACATCCCCTATCCCGAGGCGCCCGACCGCCTTGACGAGCTCGGTTGCGTGCTGGATTTCGAGGGCTTCGTCTGCGACGAGGCGCGCCCGGTGGCGTTGTTCTGCAACGGGCCATGGTGTGGCCAGTCGCCCTCGGCCATCCGCAGGATGATCGCCGCCGGCTACCCGGCCGAGAAGATCCACTATTACAGGGGCGGGATGCAGGTCTGGCGCCTTCTGGGGCTGACCGTGACCGGGCAGTGAATGTCACGCGCCCGGTGGCGTCGCGCCCGCAAGGACGGGGAGGAGGACGAGATGCGGGTCTTTCGGGCTATGCTTGCCGCTGTGATTGTGCTTTTCGCCGGGCCGCTTTCGGCGCAGGAACTCATCGGCAGCTACGCCGCCTATATCGGCCAAGACGACCTCTACAACTCTCGCGGCGCACGGCTGACAGAGCCGTGGCAGGTTCTGCGGCAGGACCGGGCGAACTACCACCGTTTCGGCATTTCGCAACCCGGTGACGAGTGGGACCCGTTCTTTGGCGACATGAACAACCGCGCGGCGATGGAGCGGATGATCATGAACGGCCGCATCGACCCTGCCGCCCGGCAGGGCCTGCTGCGCGGTGACACGACCGTGGTGGTGCGCATCTATGGGCGAGACAATATTGGCCAGTATGTCGAGGTGACGGTGGGGCGCTGAACATGTGTCCGGCGCGCATGGTCACCGGCCGCGCCAGTGGCAGAGCTTGTAGACGGCAATGGCGACCGCTTCGCGCAGGTGGCTCCTTGCCAGCCGCCAGGGCGTCGCCCCGGTGGGATCGGGGCATGAGGTGCGCGCGCGCAGCCCGCAGGCCCGCGCCGTCATCAGGGCCCTGCGTGCATGGTACCTGTCGGTCACGATCCAGACCGGCGACAGGGCGTGCGCGGACAGTATCGGCAGGGCATTCGCGATGTTCTCGCGGGTAGTGGCAGCGCGGTCCTCGACGAGTATGTCGGCATCGGCAACGCCGGCGGTCATGCACAGGCAACGGATCACTTCGGCCTCCGACGGTTCGGCGCCGGGCGGGCCGCCGCTGGCCAGGATGACCGAGACCGCCCCCTGGCGGTAGAGCCGCGCGGCGTGAAGCGCCCGACGCTTGAGCGCCGCGGAGGGCTGGCCGCCGGTCCGCACCGCCGCGCCCAGCACCAGTGCCACTGCCCGCCCGGTCTGATCGGTGTCGCCCTCTGTCACGGGGATGAGCCTAGCGATGCGCGGCTTTGGTGCAAGCGCCCCTTGCCACCGGCACGGGGGCATCCCATGTCTCCAACACGGCAGCAACACGTAAGGAGACCAGCCGATGCAATGTCCGGTAGACGGAGAAACGCTTCAGATCGCCGAACGGGCCGGGGTCGAGATCGACTACTGCCCGAAATGCCGGGGTGTCTGGCTGGACCGGGGGGAACTCGACAAGATCATCGATCGCTCCGCCCCCGCGCCGGAAGCCGGCGGCCGGGACGATGACGCGAAGTACGGTGGAAAGCGCAAGAAGCGCGGCGGGTTCCTCGAAGAACTGTTCGATTTCTAGACCCTTGCCGGCGCGTCTTCAGTAAATGCCGATCTCGCGCAGCTCGATCTCGGCGGCGTGATCCCGGCCGAAGGCGACGACCCCGATGGACTGGATGCTCCCAGCCTGAGGAGTGGGGCGAAGAAGCCGGCCCGACGCTGTGAAGCGCGCCAGCGGCAGGCGGAACTCGGCCCAGTCGCGCGTGACCTCGAAACCCGCCTGGTAGTATTGCCAGGGCAGGACCGTTCCCCGTGTGCGGAGATGCACGAAATAGCGCTGGCCATTGCCCCGCGCCACCAGCCTGATCCCCCGGGTCGAGGGTGGCGGCGCCTCTGGCAGCGTCATCCGCATCTGGATGAAACCACCGTTGTTTTCCGTGCTGACCGTGCCCGTCATGCGGGCATAGCTTGTGCCGCCACGGCTGAGAAACTCCACCTGCCCGCGCGATGCCCCGCCCATCACGGAATCGGTGAAGAAACGCCATCGCGTGTCCGGCTCGTGCTCGAAGGTCTCGGTCATGCGGGGCCCCGTCGTCGCCGCGCCGGCACTCAGGGCCAGCAGCGCGCTGATAATGGCAATTTTCGCGACATGTCTCATCATGATAATCTGCAGCCAGACTGACCGCGCGCCATAACCTGTGTCAATCGGCAAGCGGGTTGGAACATGGCGGCCGGCGTCTGCCATGCAAAGGGGCGTGTGGAACATCTCCCGGGTTACGCAGTTTGAAAGAGTCGGGACCCCGACCAGCCGTGACGTGGGCTGGTGTGCCATGCTTGTTCTGCGGACCGATGCTTTGCCCGCGGCATGGCGCCGTCATCGCGCGGCATCCTTTTCAAGCGCCTTCTCCAGCGCGATTTGAAGGTCTCGAATACGGAACGGTTTCGAGAGTATGGTGAACCCTTTCTTCGGGTCGGCTTCGGCCCCGTGGGCGAATTCCGCGGTATAGCCGGTGATCAGCACCACCGGAATGGTGGGCCATTGGTGCTTGATCCTCTTGGCAAGCTCCCGGCCATTCATCCCGCCCGTCAGGATAATGTCGCTCAGGACGAGCCCGATTTCGTCATCTGACCGCAGTGTTTCCAGCGCCTGTGCCGCATCCTCGACACAAATCGCACGGTAACCCAAAACTTCTATCTGCTGGCGTATGGCTGCGCGGACCGTATCCTGGTCCTCGACCAGCAGGACCGTTGCCGCCGTGGCAGTGCTGTCGCGCGCGGAATCTGCCGACGATAGCGGCGTGTCATCAGAGCCGGCCGAATCATCGCGCGGGAAATAGAGCCGAATAGTGGCGCCTTGTCCCGGCGCACTGTCCACTTCCACGAAGCCCCCCAGTTCCTTCAGCGTGTTGTGCACGCTGAACAGGCCCAACCCGGTTCCCTGTTCCTTGGTGGTGAAAACGGATCTGAAATCTTGTCCCGTACCCCGTGGGCAATCCCGACACCCGTGTCGGAAACCGCGAGGCAAACGTAGTCCCCGGCCTTCGGGGCCTGCGGGTGGTCCATGGTGTCGACGCATACGTTCCTGGTGGCCAGTTTGATCTCGCCGCCATCGGGCAGGGCGTCACGGGCATTGTGCGTCAGGTTCAGCAGGATGCTGTCGATATCCAGGGGGTCGGCATGGATCCTCCAGAGAGCGCGGGCCAGATCATCGGTCAGGATCACGCGCTTATCGAGCGAAAGGTCGAGCAACGCGCGGGTTTCGCGCACCTGATCATTGAGGTTGATCGAAAACAAGTTCCCGCTGTGCCGTGGCTGCAGGCGGGGTGGACCGCGTCGTTGCAACGCGAGTGCGGAGTGTGATCACCCGGTCAGGCAGGCCTGCCAGCCGGAGCTCAAGCCATCGGCATCGAGATGCCGTCCGATGACGATCATGCGGCTTTCACGGGGCCCGTCCGGCCAAGGCCCCTGTACGTCGCCTTCCAGAACGGTCTGCACCCCCTGAAAGACAAACCTGCGGCTTTCGCCGCGGAAATCGATCACCCCCTTCGTTCGGAGGATGTTCGTTCCGTCCGTCACCACCACCTGCTGCATCCACTGCATGAACCGATCCGGGTCGATTGGCCGATCTGCGGTCAGTGACAGGCTCTGCACGTCGGCACTGTGGGAGTGCGCCCCGACCGGGTCGTGATCGAGGCTGAGCTTGTTCATGTCGAACGCGCCGAGACCGGTGATTGAGCTGGGCGGGACGGCGCCGTGATCTGCCTCGATCAACGGGGCCGATGGATTGAGCGCGCGCAGCCGCGGCCTGAGTTGCGCAACCGTTTCCGCGTTTGCCCGGTCCGTCTTGGTAACGATGATCCGGTCCGCGAAAGCGACCTGGCTTACCGCCTCGTGCTCGGTGTCGAGAAGGGCGGCGCCGTGGCAGGCGTCAACCAGGGTCACGACCGCGTCCAGCGCGTAGTCCTTGGAGGCTTCCTCGCCCACGAGGAATGTCTGGGCGACCGGTGCCGGATCGGCCAGTCCGGTGGTTTCGATGATGACGCCGTCGATCTCGGCGAGGCGCGGCTGCAGGTTGCGTAATGCCCCGAACAGATCGCCGCGGACCGAGCAACACAGACATCCGTTCGTCAGTTCGATGATTTCCTCGTCTGTGTCGAGGATCAGATCGCCGTCTATGCCCAAATCCCCGAACTCGTTGACGATCACGGCATATCGCCCGGCCTGCGGCCGGCTCAGCAGGGCGTTGATCAAAGTCGTCTTTCCGGCGCCCAGGTAGCCGGTAATAACAGTCACTTTGGATACCATAATTATCCTCATTTTGGCATCATGAATACGAATACCGGAAAGAAAATGTCAATAGAGTGCGGAAAACAGTCTTGACAGGGTGACGGGTGGTGGAGAAGGTTCGGTGCAGGTTCAGGTTTTCGGCGCAAGCCAGCGGAGGACGGGAATGAAGATCGGAATGCTTCAGGAGGGCGAGGTAAGGCCCGGCGTGAGCTACGAGCAGCGCTACAACGAGATGATCCGCGAGGTCGCGCTCGCCGACGAGATGGGGTTTCATTGCTGGGGCACGTCCGAGCAGAAATTCAGCCCGCCTCGGTTCACGGTCTCGGCGCCCGAGGTGCTTTATGCCGCTATCGCGAGGGAAACCAGCAACATCAAGCTGCGGATCATGTGCTCGGTCCTGCTGAAGTGGAACCACCCGCTGATCGTTGCCGAGCGCCTCGCCACGCTGGACATCGTGTCGGGCGGACGGGCGGAGCTGGGCACGGCCAGGTCGAACAACCTTCACACCCTGTCGACCTTCGGCGTGGACGCGAAAGACACCAAGCCGATGTGGGCGGACTCGCTGGAGGTCATCGCCAAGGCGATGAAATCGCCCCACGTAAGCCATGACGGGCCTTTCTGGTCTTTCGAGGAACGTGAACTCGTTCCCTATTTCGTGAGCGATCCGCATCCTCCCATCTACGTCGCCGCATCGTCTGCGGCCTCCTGCAAGGAGGCGGGCCAGCGCGGTATCGGGGCGATCCTTTTCGAAAGCTATTTCGGTTTCGACTACATGCAGGGATGCATCGACGCGCACGCCGAAGGTGTCGCCGAGGGCACCTCGATGCTGCCCGACCGCGTCGACTCCATGGGGCTCTACGTGGCGTCCGCGTTCTGCGACCGGTCTCGCGAGGCCGCGATCGAGAAGGCCAGTGACGTGGTTCTGGGCTATGCCGGGTTCATTGCGGACCTTTACGCGCCGCTGGCAAAGAACAAGTCCTACGAGTATCTCGACGCGCACATGGCCCGGTTCCTGGAGAACCAGGCGAACATGGATTTCCTTGTCAACGGTACGCCCTCGGTCATGGTCGGAACGCCCGATGATTTCATCGAGCGTCTCAAGGACCTTGAGGCGCGGGGCATGGACGAGGTGCTGCTGCGCGTGGACGGGATGCCGCACGAGCAGATCATGGAGTCGATCCGACTGATCGGCGAGGAGGTGATCCCCGAAGTTGCCGACAAGACGGTCCCCTCGGAACTGGAGGCCGCCAGCTCATGACGTCCGAAAGCTTCGGTGCGGCCGATACCGTCGTGCTGGGTGGCCGCGTGATATCCGTGCATCCCGGTGTCGGGGATCACTATCAGGGCCTTGCCTTGAAGGATGGCCGGATCATCCGGCTCATCCGGCGTGATGACGCGCCGGAAATGTCGGGGCCGGACACGACGGTGCACGATCTGGGCGAGCGCCCGATACTGCCCGGTTTCGTTGACGTTCATGCCCATACCGAGGTGCTGTTCCGCACGTCTTTCGCAACGATCGACTGCCGGGCGCCGGAATGCGCGACCGTCGCGGACGTGTGCGATGCGCTTGCGCAGGGCGCGGGCGAGCGGGACCGGGGTGACTGGGTCGTGGGGCAGGGCAACCTCTTCTTCGACCGCAAGCTGCAGGAGGGGCGTCTGCCGACGCGGGCGGAGCTTGACGCCGTCTCGCGCGACCATCCCATCGCCGTTCGGGCAGGGGGGCATATCACCGTTCTCAATTCCAAGGCGCTTGAGGTGTCGGGCATCGATCGCGACTACGTGCCGCCGAGTTATTCGGTGACCGGCCCGCCCCAGGTCGAGCGCGACGCGAATGGCGATCCGACAGGAATCGTCAAGGAGATGGATGCGCTCCTTCCCTTGCCGGGGGTCGACAAGACGCAGCTCAGGGAGGCGTTCGTGGACGGGCTCGACCGTTATTTCACGCGCCATGGCGTCACCACGATTGGCGAGATCTCGGAAACGATCGACGGGATACAGACGTTTGACGAGATGGCCCAATCCGGCGAGTTGCCGTTGGCGTACCGCATTTACCTCTGGGCGCCGGGCACCATGAAGCTGGAAGATGCCTGCAAATGGCAGGAGCATTTCAGCCTGGGCGCCTCGGGGCACGACGTGCGCATACAGGGGCTGAAGCTGTTCGCCGACGGCGGGTTCTCCGCGAGAAGCGCCGCCGTCACCTGTCCCTACATGGGGACCGATGGCGTCTGTGGCGAGATCGCTTTCGCCAAGTACTTCTTCCGGCGTGCCGTCGAGCAGACGCTCGACAATGACATGCAGCTTTCAGTTCATGCCAACGGAAACCGTGCCCAAGAGTGGCTTTGCGCCCGCCTGTTGGAGCTTGGCGGTGCCACCTCGGGCAAAACGCGGATGCGGATCGAGCATGCCGGTAACCTGTTGCCGCGTGCCGAGACGATGGACTGGTGGGCGCGTGCCGGCATCATTCCGGTTCCCCAGGCCGTGTTCCTTTACACGTTCGGCGAGTATTTCGAGGACTACCTGGGCGAGTTCGGCCGGGAGGGGCGTTTCCAGTTCCGGTCTCTGATGGAACAGGGCTGGCGGCTCAACGCGAGCTCCGACGTCTGGATCGGATCGGAGCGCGAGGCGACGAACCCGCTGTTCTCGATTTGGTGCTGCCTGAAGCGGCAGGCCTATTCCGGCGCCTTCATCGACGCGGACGAGGCGATCACCCTCGACCAGGCGCTGCGGATGCACACGCTCGACTCCGCCGCGGCCCTGGGCGAGGACGACGTGCGCGGGTCGCTCGCGCCCGGCAAGTTCGGCGACATTATCGCGCTGGAACGCGATCCGTTCGCCGTCGCCGTGGATGACCTGCGGCACCTCGGGGTCGATTTCGTCATGACACGCGGCAGGGTCGTTCGCGACATGACCGCCGGGGGGGCCACATGACCGGCCGGGCCGAAGTGATCGATACCGGCGCGCCCGACATGGAGGCCTTCAAGGCCGCCATGGCGGATATGCCGGCCTCCGTGACCGTGGTGACGTGCCGCGACTGGCGGAACCGTCCGGTCGGGACGACGCTTTCGGCGGTATCGTCCCTGTCGCTTGCGCCACCGATGATGCTGGCCTGCTTCGATGCCGGCTCCAACACGCTCAAGGGGCTCCTGCCGGGTGTGGATTTCCTGATCCATGTCCTTGCCGAGGGGCAGGAGGAGACCGCCTACCGCATGGCGGGCAAGGCGGAGGACAAGTTCGAGGGCACCGACTGGATGCTCGGCCCCGAGCAGTTGCCGCAGCTTGGCGGATGCGCTGCCGTCATCCATTGCAGCGTCGGTCAGCGCGTGCCCGGGGGCGACCACGTGATCGTCACTGGCAATGTCCGAAAAGTCGTCAGAACGGGCGCGGTGCCGCTGGTCTATCACCGGCGCGCGCTCTTTCCCATCCCGATGCAGGACGAGGAGAAAGCCAGATGAAACGTGTCATCGTCAATTATGGAATGCCCAAGGACAGGGCCGCCTTCGACGCCCATTACCGCGACGTTCACGCGCCCCTCACGCGGGCGATGCCCCATCTCAGGAGTTTCGAGGTCAGCCGCGGCGAAGTTGTCAGCAGCGACGGCGAAAGCCCGGTCTATGCGACCGCTATTCTCTCCTTCGACAACCAGGAAGACCTTGATGCGTCGATGGCCTCTACCGAGGGCCATGCAGCGGTCCAGGACCTGGACAATTTCGCAACAGGTGGCGTCACGATCCTGACGATCGACGCCGAAGAGCAGCTTTGATCCAGAAAGGACGGGACCCACATGAACATCCATGCATCGATAGAGGCGCTGCTGTCGGAAGACGCCCGTGCTTTCCTCGCGGAGCAAAAGCGGATGCTGATCGGCGGCGAGTGGCGTGATGCCGAGAGCGGCGAAACCTTCGACACGGTCGATCCCGCGACCGACGCGCTTATCTGCAAGGTGGCGCACGCCGGCCCCGCTGATGTCGACCGCGCCGCGCGGACCGCTCAACAGGCGCTGGAGGGCGACTGGGCCCGGTTCACGCCCGCCGAACGCGAAGCCGCGATCCGCCGCTTCGCCGATCTTGTCGAGCAGAACTCCGAACTGATCGGCCAGATCGAATCCCTCGACAGCGGGAAACCGGCCGCGCATATCAAGTTCGTCGATGTGCCGCTTTCGGTGGGCGCGTTGCGCTACAACGCCGGCTTTCCGTCGAAGCTCCAGGGCGACACGCTGCCCGTGACCCAGCCAGACATGCATGTCTATACCAGGCGAGAGCCGATCGGCGTCGTGGGGGCGATCGTTCCGTGGAACTTCCCCGTGTGTCAGGCCTGTTTCAAACTGGCCCCGGCCCTTGCCGCGGGGTGCACGGTGATCCTGAAACCGGCCGAGCAGACGCCGCTTTCGGCCATCATTCTGGGTGAGTTGGCGCTGGAGGCGGGCATCCCGCCGGGCGTCATCAACGTACTGCCGGGCCACGGGGAGACCACGGGGCAGGCGATCGTCGATCATCCGGGCATTCACAAGATCGCCTTCACCGGATCGGAGCCCGTTGGCAAGATGATCGCCGCGCGCGGCGCAGCGCATCTCAAGCACGTCTCGCTCGAACTCGGGGGCAAGAACCCCAATATCATCTTCGCCGACAGCGACATCGAGGCAGCCGCGGCCACCGCGGCGATGGCGATCTTCTTTTACAGCGGCCAGGTCTGCACGGCCGGTTCGCGGCTTCTGGTCGAAGAGAAGGTCTATGACCGTGTGGCAGATATCGTCCTGGCGGAGGCCGGCAAGGTCGCGGTCGGGCATGGCCTGCGCGCGGAGACCACGATGGGCCCGCTGGTGTCCGCGGACCAACTCAGGCGCGTCTCGGATTATGTCCAGTCCGCGCGCTCGGACGGGGTGGAGGTCACTTACGGAGGCAACCGCTGCGGGGGCGACCTTGCCGCGGGGCATTTCCTCGAACCGACGGTTCTTGCAAACGTTCCCGACGAAAGCCGCGTCGCCCGAGAGGAGATCTTCGGCCCGGTACTCGCCATGCAAAGCTTCAAGGACACCGACGACCTCGTCCGCAGGGCTAACGCCACCACCTATGGCCTGGCCGCCGGTATCTGGACGCATGACCTGCGCAAGGCGCATCGCACCGCCGCGGCGCTGCAGGCCGGGACGGTCTGGGTCAACACCTACAACCAGTTCGACGCGGCGGCCCCGTTCGGCGGCTACAAGGCCTCGGGCTATGGTCGGGATAACGGCATGGCCGGCATAGACAAGTACCTGCAGACCAAGGCGGTCTGGGTGAATTACGGCTGAGGCGTGTAGATCGAATGAATGGTCTCGCTCACGGACTCGCCGGTATTGCCCCTGAGGTGAACGGGAAGGAGGCGTTTGTAGTGCAGGTTGGCGTAAATGAAAGCCTCTGTATCCCTGAGCCCCTCGAGTGGCCGGATACCGGTTTCGAGAAGCTCCAGCAATTCGGCCTGCGAGGCGGTGATCGCTTCGGCGAAAATGTCGAAGCGGCCCGCGCAGATCGCCACGTAGGAGATGTTGGGCATGGCGGCAAGCGCATCCGCGACGTCCGTCAGACGCGCCTCGGGGCGGACCTTGATCGCGATCCAGGCCATCGTGCGGTTGAGCAGCTTGAGCGGGTTGAGAATGGCCATGATCCTGAGCTGGCGATTGTCGATCATCGCCTGCACGCGCTGGCGGACCTGCCCCTCGGAGACCCCGAGATGATCGGCCAGCGCAGAGAAGGGCATCCGCCCGTCCAGGTTGAGATACGAGACGATGGCCTTGTCGGTTTCCCCAAGCTCGATGTCGCGTACCCCGCCATCGCCGCCCACGCCGCCATCGATGATGCGCGCCTGCTGGTAGTGCAGGCTGAAATAGGGGAAGAGCTCGACCCCCGTGATGCCCTCGATCGAACCGATCTGGGTTTCGATGGTGGTTTGCAACTCCTGCAGGTCGCGGGCGATGATTTCGGCGAATATGGCGTAGCGGCTGTTGGTCAGAACGACGTAGTCGATGGTGTCGATCCGCGCCAGCGCGTCGGATATGCGCGAGCCCGCCGCCGGCGAGTCGATCGAGATGGCCGCCAGCGCGCTCACGGAATAGCCCAGTGCGGCCGGAGAAACGAGCGCCACGATCTGGATGATCTGCTGCTCCACAAGCGACCGGGTGTGGGCGCGGACGGTTTTTTCCGTCACGCCGACATCCTGCGCGATCGCGGCAAACGGCCGCCGGCCGTCCTGCTGCAGATGGGCGATGATGCGCCGGTCCGTGTCGGTCAGCTGCAGGCTTCCAAGAAGCCCGGGTTCCGGCGGCGTGGCTGCCGGCTTTCGTGCTCGGGTCTTTTCGGACATGCCGGTCCGCCTCGGTCAAAAAGGGTCGCATACGCGCATAATACGATCAAGCGGGTCAACGCAACAGCAATGCGGGAATCCAAGCCCGTTTCTGAGGCCCTGTCCGGTAGTGAATCCGGAATTGGCTGTGGATCACGTCAATATCTTGGCCAAGATTGTTAGAAACAGAAACCAACAGGAGAGTAAGATGATCCCCCGAAACAAAGTATCCAGAGCGATGTTTGCCACTGCTTTCGCGCTTGCGGGCACGTCGGCCGGCGCCTTCCAGCCCGAAAGCGACGATCCCATCGTGCTGCCTCTCAATGAATGGACCGGACAGCATGTGACGACCCGCATCGCCGGCGAGACGCTGAAGGAGATGGGCTACAACGTCGAGTACGTGACCGCGGGATATGTTCCCCAGGTTCAGGGGGTCATGGACGGCAATCTGACCGCTGCGATGGAGATCTGGGAGCAGACGATCCAGGAGCACTTCGCCCGCGCCGTGGACAGCGGCAAGGCCGTCAACCTTGGCGACAACGGCATCGACAGCAAGGAGGGCTGGATCTACCCCGCCTACATGGAAGAGCAATGCCCGGGTCTGCCGGCATACGAGGCGCTGATGGAATGCCAGCAACTCTTCGCGACGCCCGAGACATTCCCCGAGGGCCGACTTCTGGACTACCCGGCCGACTGGGCGCCGGACAACGATAAGCGGCTGGAAGCCCTGGGGCTGGACTACGTTGCGATCCCGTCCGGGTCGGAAGGTGCGGCCGCGGCCGAGTACAAGGCCGCCGTCGCCGCCAAGCGTCCGATCGTGATGATGTTCTATGCCCCCCACTGGCTGTTCGCGGAGGCAGATCCGAAATGGATCGACCTGCCGCCGAGTTCGGAGGCGTGCTACGAGGACGCGTCGGCCGGGCCCAATCCTGATGCAACCCATGATTGCGGCTGGCCTGCAGGCTGGGTGCGCAAGCTGGCATGGGCCGGTGCCGAGGACAAGTGGCCGGCGGCCTTCCGTCTGCTGGAAGCCTACAAGATCGACAACTCCATTCAGGAAGAGCTGGTTCTCGAGATCGACGTGAACGGCGTGTCGCAGGAAGAGGCTGTCGCCGCCTGGATGGAAGAAAACACCGAGGTCTGGCAGGGCTGGATCGACGCGGCCACCCAATGATCAGATCCCGGCGCGGCCCCGTGCCGCGCCGGTCCGCCATCTCAGTCCGGGACAGGAAGATGCAGCATTCACTCACGGCCACACCCGGGATCCGTGCCGAAACCCCGCAGAGCAAGCTTTCGTGCCGTGGTGTGTGGAAGGTCTTCGGCCCGCATCCGGGCGATGTCCTCGCCCGGACCGCGGATATTGCCGATCGCGCAGCGCGCATCGCCGCCATACGAAAGGCAGGGCACATCCCGGCGGTTGCCGATGTCAGCTTCGATGTCCGCGAGGGAGAGATCTTCGTTCTGATGGGGCTTTCGGGATCGGGCAAGTCCACCGTTCTGCGATGCCTTTCGCGCCTCGTCGAGCCGACCGCGGGGGAGGTCGTCTTCGAGGGGAGCAACCTCGTCGGGCTGGACGAGAAATCGATGATCCAGCTGCGCCGTCACAAGATGGGAATGGTTTTCCAGTCCTTCGGCCTCCTGCCGCACCTGACGGTTGTCGAGAACGTGGCGTTCCCCCTGAGGATACAGGGCGTGCCACCCGAGGAGCGGCGCGCGCGGGCACGCGAATTCGTCACGCTCGTCGGTCTTGAGGGGCGCGAGCACGCCATGCCGGACGAGCTGTCGGGCGGCCAGCAACAGCGTGTCGGGATCGCGCGGTCCCTGGCCGCCGGCCCGGACCTTTGGTTCCTCGACGAGCCCTTCAGCGCCCTCGACCCGTTGATCCGCAGGCAGATGCAGGACGAATTCGTGCGCCTCCAGTCACGCCTGGACAAGACGATCGTCTTCGTGACGCACGATTTCCTGGAGGCCCTCAAGATCGCGGACCGCATCGCGATAATGAAGGACGGGCAGGTGGTCCAGATCGGCACGCCTGTCGATCTCGTTCTCAAGCCGGCCGACGACTACGTTTCCGAATTCACCGCGGATGTTCCCCTCGTGCGCGTGTTGAAGGCCGGGGACGTGATGGTGCCCGACACGCAGGAGGGGGTGGGGACCAATCCTTCGGTCACACCCGATACCACGCTGGAGGATCTGCTCGCCGGTCATGATTTCAGCCGCGGCGATGTCTTGGTGCGAGGTGATGACGGCGCATGCACGGGCCGGGTGACCTCGGCGGCGATCATGGCGGCACTCCACGACGGTGTGCAGCGCGTCCACGGGGCCGGCATGCAATTGCAAGACCGATGAGCGACGTCGTTTCACCCCTCATGGGACAGGCCATGACCCCGTCCTCCCGGCGCAGGCTCAATGCCAGCTGGGTGGTCGTGTTGGCCGTTATGGCGTCGGTCACGCTGGCCGGGTTCGAGTACGGTTGGCTGCGCGACGTGCCGGACGTTCTCGAGCTTCCCGCATCGGACTGGGTGACCGCTGCCATGGCGGCGATCGTCGAGACGACGCAGCCCGCTTTCCGGGCTCTGTCATGGGTCTTGGCACAACCAATGCGCGCCCTCCAGACCGTGCTGGCAGTGATGCCCTGGCTGACGGTGATGATCGTTTTCGGCGGTCTTGCGTGGATAGCCTCGGGCATCTGGCTTGCGGTCTTCGCCGTGACCGGTCTGGTTCTGACCGTGCTGCTGGGATACTGGCCGGAAATGATGAACACGCTGGCGCTGGTCGGCGTTTCGGTTCCGCTTTCGATCACGCTCGGCTTCGGGCTTGGGGCGGCCGGGTTCCTCTGGCCGCGCTGGCGTCGCGCGCTCGAGGCGTTACTCGACTTGATGCAGACCATTCCCGCCTTCGCCTACCTCATTCCGATTCTTCTCCTGTTCGGGTTCGGCCCCGTCGTGGGGCTCATCGCGAGCGCGATATACGCCTCCCCGCCGATGGTGCGCAACACGATGCTCGGCCTGTCGCGGGTGCCCGAAGGCCAGGTCGAGAGCGGCCGGATGGCCGGGTGCTCGCATCGGCAAATGTTTTGGCTGATCCGTGTTCCGAGCGCGATGCCGCAAATCCTGGTCGGGGTGAACCAGACCACGATGCAGGCGCTGAGCATGGTGATCATCGCCGCCATAATCGGCGGGTTCGACGATATCGGCTGGGCGGTCCTGACAGCTTTGCGCAAGGCACAGTTCGGGCAGAGCCTGATGGCGGGGCTGTGCATCGTTTTCCTCGCGGTGATGATAGACCGCATCACCTGCGGGTTCGCCCACAGGGCGCGAACGCACCGCGGCCATGCGCGCGGCCCGGTCTGGCGCCGCCGCCCGGTGATCGTCACGTTTGCCGCGCTGATCAGCCTGCCCGTGGGGCTTTCGGCTCCCGTTTTCGACACGGCGCCGGGCACGTCCATCTTTGAAATCGCCGAGCCGCTCAACGCCTGGCTCGATCAGTTTCTCATCGCGCACGGGGCGTTTCTTGCCACTCTCAAGACCAACTTCTTTTACTTCGTGATGTTCCCGCTGCGGGCCGGTCTGGAAAACGCGATAACCCCTTTCACGTGGGGCTTCGAACTGACGCCGGGCGTGATCGCATTCTACTGGGCTTTGATCGGCACGCTGACGCTCGCGGCCGGTTACCGGTCGGTTTCGTGGGGCGTCGGCGTGCTGTTCGTCGGCTGGCTGAGCTATTTCGGCATGACCGGTGTGTCGTGGCTGGCGCTGAGCGTGTTCATGGTGGCGCTCGGGGCGACGCTGGGCGGCTGGCGCAGCGCGGTTCTGTGCGCGCTGGCCTGCATGTATTTCGTCGTCACCGGCTTGTGGGATCTCGCGATGCTCTCGCTCTACCTTTGCGCCGTGGCGGTGGTCATGTCGCTGATCCTCGGGGGCGCCATCGGCGCGCTTGCGGCGCACTCCAGGCGCGTGTCCAACGTCGTTCGCGTCGTTGCCGATACGCTCCAGACGATGCCGCAATTCGTGCTTCTCATCCCGTTCCTGATGATTTTCCAGGTCGGTGAATTCACGGCGCTTCTGGCGATCATAATCTACGCGATCGTCCCCGCGATGCGTTACACGGAGCACGGGTTGCGCGACGTGGACGAGGATATCGTCGAAGCGGCCCACCAGATGGGGTGCACGAGGTGGCAGATCCTGTTGCAAGTGCGGACACCCCTGGCCCTGCCGGCCCTCGCCCTTGGGATCAACCAGACGATCATGTTTGCTCTGGCGATGCTGGCGATAACCGCCTTGGTGGGGACGCAGGACCTGGGGCAGGCGGTCTATGTTGCCCTGTCGCGCGCCGATGCCGGGCAGGGGCTTTTGGCCGGGCTGGGGATCGCGTTGATCGCGCTGCTGTCGGACAGGTTGATACGGGACTGGATCGCGTTGCTGAACCGCAGGCGCCGCCTGTCGGCAGATGGCCCGCAAGATGCGCAGCCGCCGGTGTGAAGTGATGAGCGGGGCATGGTCATGAACAGCAGCAGCGAAGTCACCCGTGCGGGCGGTCGTCCGCTCTTTGCGCCGGCCGAGGAGGTGATCGAGACCGCGAAGGCCGGCGGAATGTTCATCCTCGTCGATCACGAGGATCGCGAGAACGAGGGCGATCTCGTGATCCCGGCGGAGACCGCGGACGCCGGCGCGATCAATTTCATGGCGCGACACGGGCGTGGACTCATCTGTCTGGCGATCGAAGCGGAACGCGCCGACGCGCTGGAACTGCAGCCGATGGCGGTTCGCAATTCGTCGCGGTTCGAAACCGCGTTCATGGTCAGTATCGAGGCGCGCGAGGGGGTGAGCACGGGCATTTCGGCAGCGGACCGCGCCAGGACCATCGCCGTCGCCATTGACCCCCGGACACAGCCTGCCGATATCGCGACGCCCGGCCATGTCTTTCCGCTCAGGGCGCAGGCGGGCGGTGTCCTTGTCCGGGCGGGTCATACCGAGGCGGCCGTTGACGTGGCGCGGCTGGCGGGGCGCAGGCCGGCGGGCGTGATCTGCGAGATCATGAACCCGGACGGCAGCATGGCGCGCCTGCCCGACCTTGCCGGGTTCGCCGACCGGCACGCCCTGCCGATCGGGACGATCACGGACCTGATTGCCTACCGGCGGCGGCATGACAATCTCGTGCGTGAACTCGTCCGCGACAAGATCACCTCGTTCATCGGCGGGGAATGGTGCCTTCGCGTTTTCCAGGATGCCCCCGGAGGGGCCGAGCACATCGCGCTGTCGCGCGGCGACGTATCGGATGGCAACCCGGTACTGACGCGGATGCACGTCATAGACCCGCTGGAGGATCTCCTGGCGCTCAACCCGACACGCTGGAACCAGGTGGCGGACTCCATGGTCGAGATCACCCGGGAAGGTCGCGGTGCCATCGTCCTGTTGCGCGACGCGGCGCCGAACGTGATTTCGGCCAAGTTCCAGGCGGCAGAGACCGGTCGAAAGATACAGCGCCGGTATGGCATAGGGGCGCAGATACTTTGCAGCCTCGGGATGCGTGACATCATCCTGTTGACGAACTCGCCCTCTCCCGACCTTCTGGGGCTGGATGGCTACGACCTCAACCTCGTGGGAACCCGCCCGATCCCCCGCGTCAGTCTCGACTGACGCGGGTCTGAGAGGATGCAGGACCGTCCTTTTCGGATTGGCCCGTTCGCCGGCCGCGACAGGCGGGGTCGCGCGCGCGGTGTCACGGGGCGATCAGGATCGATCCGAGCACCGTGGCGCGGTCACCGTCCATGCGGATGACCAGCACCTCGCCGGAGCGGGTCTTGCGCCCGGTCAGGGCGGAAATGTTGACCTGATGGGTCACGAGCATCCGCTTGCCCCCCGTTTTGGCGATGAGGTCCCGGGCGGCCCGCGTGCGCGCCTCTTCCCGGGAAAAGTCCTGGAAGAAGGAATTGAGGGCGGCCGCCTCCTCCACCGGGCCCAGATCCAGCAGCCGGGCCGTGTCCCTGCAGCGGCACCACTGGCTGGTGAACACTGTATCGAACGTCACCCCCCGTTCCCGGAACGCCGCGCCGATGGCGCGGGCCTGCGCGCGGCCGCGGGCGTCGAGGTTGCGCTGCGTCGTGCAGTCCCCCAGCGTGAAGCCGCGCGGGTCGCTGGCCCCCGGGGCGAGGGCGTGGCGCATGATGGCCAGCGTGCCGGGTTCTTTCAGGGCGGCCCAGTCGTTCGCCGCGGCCAGCGCGGGCAGGCAGGCAAGGACCAGGGCGATAATATGGCGCATGGGGACAGGTTAGCAGCGATGGCGCGGCTGTCCACTCATCCCGCGCTGCCGGGGTGCCGGCGTGGGCGGCGGCGCGCCTAGCGCCCGAGAAACAGGCGCAGGACCGACAGGACAACCGAGAGGACCACCGAGACGAGGATCGCGCTGGTGACGGGGATGTAGATCGTCGTCGTCTCGCGCTCGATCACGATGTCGCCCGGCAGGCGGCCGAGGCCCAGCCTTGACAGCGGGCCCCAGAGCAGGCCGGCGACGATCAGCACGATGCCGGCGAGGACGAGGAAGCGAGCCATGGGGGAAAGATAGGGGCGGGGCGGGGTGGTTTGTAGGGCGGCGCCGAGGACCGAACGCGGCATGCACGGACCCCGGTAGATCACGAGATTCCGGTGGCGGTAGCTTTCCTTTTGGTGCGCGGAGAATGCCGGTGGAGCCCGGATTGGCCATTTGCCCGCGCGGAACAAGGCGCGCAGCGCCGCCGCGCATCGCCGGGCCGCCCCCTCGGCCCGGCGATTTGGCACCGCTGGCGCTCAGCATTGGTATCCGATGTATCCGGCAACCATAAAGTGCTGCCGCCCGACCGTCGGATCGCCGCGCCGCGGCCGGTCGATGTGCGGCTCGGTTCATCAATATCGCCTATCGGCTGGCTGTCGCCATCCGGTCTTTTCGCCCGGAAGACTTGCCTGTTCACCTTGCGCCGACCCTCAAACGGGCATCCTGTGCCCGCTGAAGACCACTACCCCTTCCGCTTCCGCTGCACATTTCCCCCCTTCTGCCCCGGCCGGCCCGCCGTGGACCGCCCCTTGGCACCCACGGCCTCCGCGCTGGCCTTCTCCACTGCCTGCTGCCGCGCCAGCGGGTCGTCGTGCACCGCCAGATCGACCGCCTCCAGCCGCTTGATCTCGTCGCGCAGGCGCGCGGCCTCCTCGAAGTCGAGGTTCTCGGCGGCCTTGCGCATGTCGGTGCGCAGCCCTTCGAGATGGGCCTGCAGGTTGGCGCCGGCGGCGGGCTTTTCGACCTTGGCGGTGACGCGGTTCATGTCGACGTCGCCCTCGTAGACGCCGGCCATGATGTCGTCGACGTTCTTGCGGATGGTCTCGGGGGTGATGCCGTGCGCCTCGTTGTAGGCGATCTGCTTGGCGCGGCGCCGCTCGGTCTCTCCGATGGCGCGCTCCATGCTGCCGGTGACCCGGTCGGCATACATGATCACCCGGCCCTCGGCGTTGCGCGCGGCCCGCCCGATGGTCTGGATGAGAGAGGTTTCCGAGCGCAGAAAGCCCTCCTTGTCAGCATCCAGAATCGCCACCAGCCCGCATTCGGGGATGTCCAGCCCCTCGCGCAGCAGGTTGATGCCCACAAGCACGTCGAAGGCGCCGAGCCGCAGGTCGCGCAGGATCTCGATGCGCTCGATGGTGTCGATGTCGGAGTGCATGTAGCGCACGCGCACGCCCTGCTCGTGCAGGTACTCGGTCAGGTCCTCGGCCATGCGCTTGGTCAGGGTGGTGCACAGGGTGCGGTAGCCCGCCTCGCTCACCCGCCGCACCTCGTCCAGCAGGTCGTCCACCTGCATCTCGACGGGGCGGATTTCCACCTGCGGGTCCAGCAGGCCGGTGGGGCGGATGACCTGCTCGGTGAACACGCCGCCGGTCTGTTCGAGTTCCCACGGCGCCGGCGTGGCGGAGACGAACACCGATTGCGGGCGCATGGCGTCCCATTCCTCGAACTTCAGCGGGCGGTTGTCCATGCAGGAGGGCAGGCGGAAGCCGTGCTCGGCCAGGGTGAACTTGCGCCGGTAGTCGCCGCGGTACATGCCGCCGATCTGAGGCACGCTGACATGGGATTCGTCGGCGAAGACGATGGCGTTGTCGGGGATGAACTCGAACAGGGTGGGGGGCGGCTCGCCGGGGGCGCGGCCGGTCAGGTAGCGCGAGTAGTTCTCGATCCCGTTGCAGGAGCCCGTGGCCTCCAGCATCTCGAGGTCGAAATTGGTGCGTTGTTCGAGGCGCTGCGCCTCCAACAGTTTGCCTTCGCCCACCAGTTGGTCGAGCCGCTGGCGCAGCTCTTTCCTGATCTCGATGACCGCCTGCTTGAGCGTCGGCTTGGGCGTGACGTAGTGAGAGTTGGCATAGACGCGCACACGCTCCATCGTGCCGGTCCGCTCGCCCGTGAGGGGGTCGAATTCGGTAATGGACTCGAGCTCTTCGCCGAAGAAGCTGAGCTTCCACGCGCGATCGTCGAGGTGGGCCGGCCAGATCTCGAGGCTGTCGCCGCGCACGCGGAAGCTGCCGCGCTGAAACGCCTGGTCGTTGCGGCGGTATTGCTGGGCGACAAGGTCTGCCATCACCTGCCGCTGGTCGTATTCGCTACCCACATGCAGGTCCTGCGTCATGGCGCCGTAGGTCTCGACGCTGCCGATACCGTAGATACAGGAGACCGAGGCGACGATGATCACGTCGTCGCGTTCCAGCAGCGCCCGGGTGGCGGCGTGGCGCATCCGGTCGATCTGCTCGTTGATCTGGGATTCCTTCTCGATATAGGTGTCGCTGCGCGGCACGTAGGCCTCGGGCTGGTAGTAGTCGTAGTAGGAGACGAAGTATTCCACCGAGTTGTTGGGAAAGAAGTTGCGGAACTCGCCGTAGAGCTGCGCGGCCAGCGTCTTGTTGGGGGCGAGGATGATGGCCGGGCGCTGCGTTTCCTCTATGACCTTGGCCATGGTGTAGGTCTTGCCGGTGCCGGTGGCGCCCAGCAGGACCTGGTCGCGCTCGTCGTCCAACACGCCCTGCGACAACTCGGCGATGGCCGTGGGCTGGTCGCCCGCGGGGGCGAACTCGGTGACCATCTCGAACCGCTTGCCGCCCTCCAGCTTCTCGCGGGAGGCCACGTCATCGGCGGCGGCGTGCAGCAGGTTGTCTGACCGGTCGGAATGGGCATAGGGCATGGGCGGATCCTTTCGTGGCTAATGTGGCATGGTCGCGCGCGGGTGCAAGGCCTGCCGCCCCCCGCGCGCCGCGATCGGTCTGCCGGGCCCGGCCACGGCGGCGCATTGCGCCCTTGCCCAGCTTCGAGGATTTTGGAATAACCGCACCAGCCAAGGAGATCGCCGATGCCCGCACGTATCTACAAGCCCTCCCGCAATGCAATGCAGTCCGGCAATGCCCGGTCCAAGCACTGGGTGCTGGAATTCCCCAACGAGAAGGGCCGCGATGTCGATCCGCTGATGGGCTGGACCTCGTCCGAGGACACGCAGGCGCAGGTCAAGCTGCGGTTTTCCACCAAGGAGGCGGCGCTGGAATACGCCGAGGAGCACGGCATCGACGCCGTGGTGCTGGAGCCGCACGAGCGCAAGCCCAACGTCCGCCCGGGCGGCTATGCGGAGAATTTCGCGGTGAACCGTCGCGCCACCTGGACGCACTGAGCATCACGGCACGGGCTGGCTCGACTTTACGGCAATGTAATCGAACCGGCTTTTGGGGGGAGTGTCCGCCCGGCGCTGCACAAGGTAGACCAGACCAGCCTCCGCTAGGTGGGCCACATGCCGTGCCAGTGACGGATGACCGAGAGCGGGGCCTGTAGCGTATACGAGCCGTTCACCGGGTTGGGCCGAATGTAGCCATGCCTCCAACTCGGCAATCGTGTTCCCGGTCCCTGTCAGGCGCGTTTCATGCATCCGGACAAAACCAACCCCTATATTCGCAATCCATGGTCGCAGCCAAGAGTGAGCCCGGGCGGGAAACAGGGTTTCGCATGGTGAGTGGTGGCATCGAATTCCGGTGTCAACCGCACTTTCCGTTCAGCGTGATGTCGGCCGCCAGAGCAACCGCTTTCCACATATCGACGTAAGATGCTGGCAGCGGCATTGAGATATCCCAATCGGCCGACGGGGTCTCACATCGCTGCGTCTGCAGTGCATTGGGCGTCCAGCGTATGATTGGCTCTTCGTGGTAGAGTTCTTCGGCAAGTCGCAGCAAATGCCACAGCAAGTCGAAATATTGCCCGAAGAACCGGTCGTCGATCACCACGATGTCAGCGTAACCGGCATATTTATACAGGACTTCGTGGTAGCTTGCCGTGTCCTCCACGGTGATCACGTTGAGGCCCAGCATGGTTTCAAGCCAGGCGCGCAATTCAGCCGTCTCCGTCGAAATCCCGGAAAGCAGTATCGCTGTCCGGTTCACGAAAATCTCTTGACGGCGCAGCCGGTCGGCGGCGCATTCGATCGCTTCGGCGTCCGTTCCGCGATGGCGCTCGATGCTCTCGTCCAACAGCCGATCGGCCAGGCTGGCGTCTTGATCTGCAAGACGGGTGTTCCCGTTGACGGACGTCAGGGGCATTGCTCGTTTCCTGGCGATCATGGCGACTCCCTCGGCGCGACCGTATGGGTGAGAAAAAACACGTATCTCAACGGAGGGGTAAGTCATTGTGTGTGCCGCCACAATCTAACCTGAAGTATGGTTCATCATGAAAGCCAAAAAAGAAAAATAATACTAATAAACAGATATATGGAATGGATCTGGGAAAACAGGAAACCGCTGATCCATCCCGCATGTATCCAAGGTATGGCTAATGTATTCATTAGATCACTATACACTAAATTGCATTTATGATGAGTTTTAACACCAATTGTAAGCACGTGTCGCGCGGCAACACGAGCCACGACGAAGGTTGCTGCTGCGCAATGGGGCTGGCTTGGGACTATGACGTGCGGAGAAAGAAGCTCGAAACGGAATCTTCCCGGTCCGGAGTGTTCCCTGATGGAGAAGATCAGATACATGGACACCAGAGAACTGCTGCTTGCACTTGCAAAGCTGCGGGCGGCAGGCTTCACGTCTTTTGAAGAAATTGAAGCGTGTCCAGAAGCCGTTGCTGCGTTGCTTTGTCAAGCCCAGACAGAAGCTCGAAAAGTTCGTCCATGATCATTGACCGGTCCAGACCGAGCAACGTGCCAGCCGGGGTACCAAGCGCGTGCTCCAGCGCGATCACGGTTTGGACACGAGGACTATCTATGCGGCCGTTGAGGATGTCGGTGACGGCACGGTGATTCAGGCCAGCCTTCCGGGACAGACCGGCGGCGCTGAATCCCTGAAGTTCCATGTGATGCCTTAGGCAGTTCCGAAATGCCTCGGCGTCAAACCCTGCATCCTTCACATTGTCTGACATGAGTGAAAGTCGCTATTGATCTTATGTTCCGATATCAGAATCCGGCAGTTTTCCCTTCGCTCAGGCGATCCAGATGGACCATGCGCCATAGTAGTACTTAGGAATACTGAAATTGTAGCTAACTAAAAGTATAGGGTGCGATGCCCCAAAAAGTTTTGGCGCACGCAAGCGAACGCTTTGGCCGGGTGATCCGTAGTCGCTCTGGACGCCGCTAGCTTGATGTGTATCAAGGCGGATTTGCCTGTTCCCTGCTATGATTTTCGTTGAATTGGCGGGGAGTTTCCAATGACAGTCGATATTGACACGGGCGTCGCCGGCGGGCGCGGCGGGGGAACGGGGCGTGCCGTGGCCGACAAGGTCGCAGAGTTGCGCCGGGAGTTCGAGACGGGCGAATACCCTTACGAGAAGAAGCTCGGCCGCCGGACCTATGAGCGGCAGAAAGCCCGGCTGCAGGCCGAGCTGCTCAAGGTGCAGCTCTGGGCGCAGGAGACGGGCGAACGCTTCGTGTTGATCTTCGAGGGGCGCGACGCCGCCGGCAAGGGCGGCACGATCAAGCGGTTCACCGAGCATCTCAACCCCCGGCAGGCCCGCGTGGTGGCGTTGAACAAGCCCACCTGAGAGGAGAAGGGCCAGTGGTTCTTCCAGCGCTACATCGAGCACCTGCCCACCGTGGGCGAAATGGTCTTCTACGACCGGTCCTGGTATAACCGCGCCGGGGTCGAGCGCGTGATGGGGGTCTGCGAGCCATGGGAGTATCTGGAGTTCATGCGCCAGACCCCCGAGCTGGAACGCATGCTGGTGCGGTCGGGCATCCGGGTGTTCAAGTACTGGTTCTCGGTCACGCAGGAAGAGCAGCGCCGCCGTTTCACGGCGCGTGAAACCGATCCCCTCAAGCAATGGAAACTCAGCCCGATCGACAAGCATTTCCTCGCCTCGCTCGACTATCCGGACAAGGACCGCAATATCGTGAGGGGCCCCGACCACATCCTTGGCAAGTCGCTGCGTCCCGGCACCCGGATCGCGCGCTGATCCGCCGATGCCGCCGCGCCGGATTGCCTGCCCGGCCCGAGCGGCCTAGAAACGTGTTCCATGATAAGACGCTTGCTCATCGCCGCGGCCGCGGCAGCGGCCGGTCTTGCCGCACCCGTCGCAAGGGCGCATCCGCATGTCTTCGTGGAGGTGGGGCTGCGCTTGGAGGCGGACGAACGGGGCCACCTGACGGGGGTCGAGGTGACATGGACCTACGACGCGCTCTATACCCTCCTGATCCTGTCGGACAGGTGGCTCGACCCGGACGGGGACATGGTGCTGACGGCGGCCGAGCGCGCGGAACTGCTGGGCTTCGACCTCGTCGACTGGCCCGAGGGGTTCGAGGGCGCGCTGTTCATCGACACGCCCGTGGGCAGCATCAGCCCCAGCCCGCCCGAGGCACTGTCCGTCCGGCTTGAGGAGGGGCGGCTTGTCACCCGGCACCGCCGCCCGCTGGGGCCGGTCGCCGCCCCGCGGCTGGAGGTGCGCCCGTATGATCCGTCCTATTACGCCGCGCTGGAGTTGTCGGGCGCGGTGCGGCTGCCCGAGGGCTGCACCGGCGACGTCGTCGCGCCCGACAGGGCCGCGGCGGATGCGCGGGTCGCGGCGCTGGGCGATCCCGGCCGCGAGGATTTCTTCGAGGAGGTCGCGGTGGGGGTCCACTATGCCGACACGCTGGTGGTGACATGCGCGCCGTCCTCCTGATCGCCGGGGGGCTGGTCGTGGCGGCGGCTGTCTGGCTCTGGGGGCTCGGCGGCGCGGCCGATGTGGCGCGTTGGGCCACCGACGGCCA